>NZ_DBHHRH010000010.1:0-3857 GCF_057240785.1 Alloprevotella sp.
TTTCGCTAATCACCAAATTTATAGACACTTATAATTCGTCGAACTCACGTTATTTAAACATTTTTGATTTGTTCCCAATTCCAAAAGCACTATCAGGATTGAATAAAATCAATGGAATTGCATTTCGATTGGCTCCAAATAATAGGACTCAGATGAGATTGGATATTGAGTTACCCAAAAGGAATTTCATTGATTTCATTTTTCCCAAAAAAGAATACAAATTGAAATTCTTTTTAACTCATTCCGGATTGATTCAGAGACAATGCAAACTGGAAAATATTTTGAAATACGATTTTAAAAACATTGACTTGAAAATTGAAATGTGGTATAAAGTACATAAACCCATGAAGACTGATTGGGAAGGTAAACCTATTTTATAATCGTCTGGGACAAGGCGAAAATGGTAGAGGTCTTCTGATTGCTACTAAATTCCAATTTAGCGAATAAGATAGATGTAGAATACGACCACGTTTATCACCTGACAGATCCAGTAAAACCAAAATTTGAGATAGAATAATATGGAACAAGCATTAGCATTTCTGAAAGAAAATAATGAGGTGGCCCTTGCTACTTGTGAGGCGAACAAACCTAAAATCCGAATCTTCCAGATTATGAAGATGGAGAGTTCGACCCTTTATTTCGCCACGTCGCCAGTAAAGGATGTATATAAGCAATTACAGGTGAATCCCTGCATAGAGATTCTGTCCAGCAGTGGTAAGGTCTCTGTGCGGTGTGTCGGTAAGGCATCCTTCGAGGTTGATGAGCAGACGAAGCAATGGATATACGACAACAACCCCGTTCTGCCTCGTCTTTATACCTCATACGACAAACTGGCATACTTCAAGATGGCGATTGAGCAGATGGACTACTATGACCTTCAGCCCACACCTCCAATATTCAAGCATTTTGATTTGGAAAATCAGACAGAGGGGAATGGTTTCGTTGGAGAACGTTTTAACAAATAGTTATATGGATGAACTAAGAATAGACCTGCGGAACGCAACAAGTGAAGAGATAGCGCAGGGAGTGAAAGATGCCCAACTCTGTTTCAAACTCAACCACACCATGCCCTACACCGACGAGTATGACGATTTGGTGCAGAAACTCTTCGGTGAGTTTGGTGAGAGTAGTCGACTGATGACACCGACCACGGTGGTAAGAGGCAAGAACGTGAAGATTGGCAAGCGTGTGGTCATTATGAACAATTCGCTGTTTATGAGTGCCGGAGGTATAACCATCGAGGACGATGTGTTGGTGGCAGCCAATGCCCAACTCATCAGCAACAACCACGCCCCAGAGGAACATTCCATCCTCACCTGCAAGCCAGTCATGCTGAAACGCAACTGTTGGATTGGTGCAGGAGCAACAATCCTGCCAGGTGTGACCGTAGGCGAGAATGCCATTGTAGGAGCTGGCGCAGTAGTGACAAAAGATGTGGAACCCAATACCGTTGTGGGTGGAATACCAGCCAAACTGATTAAGAGACTATGATAAGGAACATCCTGCTGGTAGCTCTTGGTGGAGCATTAGGTTCTGTCGCTCGTTACCTGTTTTCGGGTTTGAACGTCAGCTCATGGCCTTGGGGAACATTTACTGTAAATATCGTTGGCTCGCTACTTATCGGTCTCTTCATAGGAATGGTAGGCAAAGGAGCGTTCTCGCCTGAAATGAAGCTACTTCTTGTAACAGGCTTTTGCGGAGGATTTACCACATTCAGCACCTTTGCCAACGAGTCCCTGTCCATGATGAAAATAGGAGATGTATTATTGTCAGCCCTATACATTGGCGCAAGCGTTACCATTGGCATATTGGCAGTATGGTTAGGAACAAAAATAACAGGAGTATAATCATGATAGAAATAGGATTAAAGCAAACAAGTGAACTGACGGTTACTGAAACTGTAACTGCAATTAGGGTCGGTTCTGGCGATATGCCAGTGCTGGCTACACCGATGTTGCTGGCACTCATGGAAAACGCAGCCATGCTTGCTGTCAAGGATGAACTGCCCGAAGGTTGCACAACCGTTGGCGGTCATATTGCATCGTCTCACTTGAAGCCCTCAAAGATTGGCGATGTGGTCCGAGCCGAAGCCGAGGTTACGAAGGTGAACGGCAAGAAGATAGAGTTTAAGGTTTCAGCTTACTCTGGTGACATTTTGCTTGGGGAAGGAACACACCTTAGATTATCCCGAATTGGGGTTGTAAACCTTTTAGCTGGCATTGCTGCGTATGCTTTCTACGACACCAAACCTTCCATCAATATGGAGTTTGAGAGGGAAGAAAAGCAGGGTGTAAAACAGCTCACTTTATTCTAACCTATAATTTGCGTGAAACAATTATACTTCGGTTTTAGATCAAGACCGAAAGGATGAGTGTGTGCAGTTTAAGAAACTCATGAAAGAGCGTTTCTTAAACCGAATTGGGGTTATTATGTAGTCGCCGAACTCACGTTAATATAAGAAATCCGCAATTTTCCAATGAGGAGAATTGCGGATTTTTAGGCAAGAATACAGCTCTTTGCTTCTACTTTTGCGTGCTTTTAGTGTAGGTGTAATTCTTTACAAAAACGCTAGTTACACCATTATTGATGCGCACGTTCTCAGTACCTTTTCGAGACAGCCAAAGGTTGTGCTGTGTCTTATCACGCTTGCAGAGAATTTTATTTGTATCTGTGAAAATTTCAGCATACGTTGAGTCGCCATTAAAAACAAGAAAAATGTTTTTTTGTCCAGCCTCAAAACGTTCACCTACTTCCCAAATGCGAATACATTGGTGAAGAGCATCACTCCATGTATAGCCAGCTGAACCTATGCAATCGTGTTCATCTCGGTCTGCACCTACAAGTTTTCCCATGTTCTTGCTAGATCCGCAAGCCGTAAGCGTGGTGATAGCGATCAAAACAAAAACAACTTTCTTCATCTTTTCTGTAATGAAAGAGGAAAACGGAATTCAACTTTCATTGTGGTATCGGGCTTGGAGGCAAAATGAGTAACTTCCTTGCCGTCCATAGAAATCTTACTGGAGACCAAAGTCATATCCAAACGATTTTTGTTAGGATAATACCAGAAAAATCCTGTCGTACCATTCGATGCGTAAAAGTCTATACCAATAGTATGTGTTTGTCCATTCTTATTTACATTTATGGAAATGGAAGAGGCTTTGTAGGTCATCGGAAAGTATTCGTCATTGGCTGCTTTGGCATTGTATAACTTGTAAGATACTTGAACAGGTTTCTGCAAAATTCCTTGTGCAGCAGCTGTGCCGCGTCCAAAAATAGAGTCTACTACGGCGGATACAGCAACACCATCTATCTGTATCTTATCATTAGTAACAAGAGCTGTACTATATGTATATAATGTATCTGCTATTCCTGTCTTAACATAAGAGACTCCTGAATTACCATAGTAATTACCTCGAATGCTCGCTCTTACACTTTCAGGAACAGTTTCGTCTTCCGTTTTTGTGCAGCCAGTAAAGACAATGATTGCTGCAAGAAGGATGAAAAATGCTTTCTTCATAAATAGAACTGATTTTATCGTTTTCTAAATGCAAATATACGCTTTTTTATAATATAGGTATTAGTGAGACTATGTGTTTTTATTATAAAAATCAGAAAAAGGAGCATTACAATGATTGTAGAAAGAGGTAAAATAGCAAGTTTTAATGCGCGTTTGTAAAGTACTATTAGCAAAGAGTGTATATGGATGGAATTTTGTGAAAAAAGATTCTAAAATACTTGTGGGATTAAAAAACCTGCCGTATCTTTGCACTCGCTTTCGAAAAGAAAAATACTTTCGAATAGTTCAAACGTGATCTTTGAAAGAATTGACATAAACTTTTAAGAAGAGAAGTACAAGA
>NZ_DBHHRH010000011.1:0-52804 GCF_057240785.1 Alloprevotella sp.
GTTCTACAATGTCAAAGGCAGAAGTCATGCTGATAATGATTCTTTTCCACACTTCTGGTTATCGTTGCTTTAAACATTTCTATCTTGAAAAAGTATGCAAGCATCTTCGCCATCTGTTTCCCAATGTTGTTTCTTATAACCGCTTGGTAGAATTGGAAAGGGATGTAGTCATACCCTTAACCTTGTTTATCAAGAAGGTCCTCTTGGGCAAATGCACGGGCATAAGCTTCGTTGACAGCACACCACTGCGTGTCTGTAAGAACCAAAGAATACATATTCACAAAGTTTTCAAAGGCATAGCCCAAAGAGGAAAATGCTCTATGGGGTGGTTCTTCGGTTTCAAATTGCATTTGATTTGTAATGAGAAAGGAGAGCTTCTCAACTTTATGATAACGCCGGGAGATATTGATGACCGTAAACCTTTGGAGTATCAAGCTTTTGTAGAGTTTATACATGGTAAGCTGGTCGGTGACAAGGGGTACATCAGTAAGAACCTCTTTCAAAGGCTTTTCGTTGACGGAATACAACTTATTACCAAATTGAAAAGTAACATGAAAGGAGCTTTAATGAGCGTTTCAGACAGACTTTTACTCAGAAAAAGAGCCATTATAGAAACGGTAAATGATGAACTTAAGAACATTGCACAAGTGGAGCACTCCAGACATAGATGCTTTGACAATTTCATCGTCAACTTATTAGGGGCAATTGCTGCCTATTGTCTGTTTCCAAAGAAGCCGTGTATCAATGTACAAAGGACTATTGATACACAGCTTGCATTGTTCTGAATTCGTCGAACTCACGTTAAATTAATCCCAAACCATTAACCAAGGATTCCACCAATCAACCTTTGTATAGTTGCCGCCATTCTTCTTGTCTCCTGGCACGCCTACTTTTGCACCATTATCTATCTGAAGGAAATAATAGCTTCTCCAGAACCAAGAACCAGTCTGTTTTGCACCATAAGCTAAAGTCCTATCTTCAGGTTTATCTCTGTACCAGCCAAGTGGATCAGGACATCAAGGCGGTATGTGCTGAATATTTATACCTGTAATAATGCTTACGCAGATGTTTTCCAGACTGATTTTGGATAGTGCCTACAACTTATGGGAATGATATTGTGTATTGCCTCAAGTCACATTGTGGGGTAAGGGGATATTGTAGGCAGAAGTGGGTGCTTCAAGTTCAAATTATCTGCAAATTCAGTAATGAGAGGACGTGTAAACGCAATAAGGACGTTCAAGGGCTTAGTTGCGGATTTGAGGTATAATAGAGAAATTCTATGTTCTGCATCCAAACTCATAATCGCGCTGCCCTGCCGTTACAATGTTGCCATTGATGCCATAAACATTATTAAACTGCCCCGTGCCGATTTTAGAAGCAATGCACTTATCTCTGATAAATCCCATTTCTTTGTATGAAATTCTTTTTTTCTCCACTTTGGAGAATCGATAAAACAGGATGCTCTCCTGAAACTGTATATCGATATAGATAAATTGAATCATTAGTTATTCTATTCAACAATACATAATTCTTTTCTTTGACTAAACGGTCTCCTCTTTGGGGAGCTATGATATTCATATCTGCTTTGCTTATCTCAACAGAGGAAGAAATATCTTTTAGAATATAATTGTTGCCATTAGGGCATATTCTATCAATTCGTATGTCATAATTTAAACATTGAATACTATCGATAATATTTTTTCTCTTAGCGTGAATGTTTTGTATAAACATACGAGGATCTCTAATCGCATGTAATACTATATTCTGGTTATTCTGTGTAAGGATGACTATAGAATCATTATACCTTGATATAACGAAATAATTATCATACAATCCCATATATAGTAATGTGTCATTTTTTATACTCCAACGATGATCCCATTCTACATCATGGGAGAAAACAAAGTCCTGTAATCTCCCCCTTTCGTCTTGACTTTTTACTTGCAATTGTCCATCTTTGTTAAAAATAAGGTATAAAGGAAGATTAAGTATTGCATCACTTTCATTATACCAATATCTATATCTATCCCCGGTTAGAATCTCTTTAACATTATTATTTCGGCATGATACTAATAATGAGGATATTAGCAATAATTTTATTATATGTATATGTTTCATTATTGTCAAAAATGAATCTTATTTCCTCCTTCTATAAATTCATAACTACTTTTAGCCCCATATTTATTTAACATTTTTTGTGCCTTACCTATCACCTTATAAAAATTACGACCTGATACAGCATACAACTTTTCCAATTCTTTTTGAAGATATCCAGCTGTATTATCTTTAAAAGACCGTGTTGTTTTTCCAAATTCTTTCCTACTCATCTCTTTCATGATTACAAGAACTTCTTCATCTACTCCATTTGGAGTATCTATATGAAAGCCTTCATGTGCTAATGTACTTCTGAAATTATATATTTGGTCCATTGATTTTTTAAAATGCCCATTAACAGTAGAGACTCTTATCCTATTATCATATGTCGTTATCGCTAATTCTCCCTCAGGATTCGATTTCATTGATTTTACACCAATAGATTTAGCCTTACCTTCTAACCCAACTTCCTTAGCATAATGATACGTAATACGCATCATAGTATGTAAATTTCTCTTGAAATTATATTTAGATAATAAAACGTTACCAGAAGAAGTTCTTATGTAGATATTTTTATCTTTTGATTTATCCGATCTAATGAACTTGCCACTAATGCTAAAATAATCTGCACATCCATCACGATCAATTCTAACTATTGGATTACTATGACAATAAACATATCCACTCACATTTGTATACTTTTCCATTAATGGGTCTATCCCCAACCACATGGAGATTTTGGGGTCCATGTACCTGGCTCCGTAATAGTACAGCCCCGTTTCTTCGTCAAGTTCCTTGCCATTGAACTTATACGGCATGTCCTCGCTACTACTATGCTCATCGACAAGTAGCTCACCATACGGCAGGTAAGCATCATATTGGGTGATGTTACCCTTGTCATCGGTGATATAGCTCGTGCTGCCGAGGTGGTCACTGTGATAGAAGAAGGTTTCTTCTTTCGTTGTGTCGTTTGGGATATAGCCATAACCAGCCTGTGGGGCATCAGGGTTGCTCGGGTCGTTCCAGCTTACAGGTGGACCAGGGTTGGTATTCGGTGTGGTGTTCGGCTTCGGAGTCTGAATCCAACCCTGTGGCACGTCATGGTTGCCGAGTTCGGTGAGGACGGCATTATACCCTACACCAGTGTTCTCTGGATCACCATACGCGCCCTTCATTGTAGGTACACCAGGAGCAATGCCCTGCTGCTTATAGTATGCCTCTTTCTGCTTCTGAATCTGATTCATGCGTTCAGCATAGTCCTGCTGACCAGCGGTTACATATGAGCCGTTACGCCCATAGACGTTATTGAACAGACCCGTTCCTATCCTTGAAGCAACTCGTTTGTCACCAAGGAAGTAATGTTTTGTGAAGCGATTCTTGTTGATGCTGATTATCGAAACAGGGTAGAGCGTGAAGTTGTCCGTCTCATGGAAAGTAATACCCTGTGATGCACCATTGATATACACACCCTCCATCGTACCGTAACTCTTCATGATACGTTCACCGGCGGCGTTGTAAGTATAACGACTCGTCTTACCGTTGTCAGAGAGTACCATTAGGCGGTTCTCCTCATCCCAGTATAGCATATGATCATAAGATAAATATCTTTCTAATAGATTACATGCTATATTTATTTTTTAATTTATCGATTAAATTCCGATGAAAATTCTTAAGTAAAAAGTTTTTATATCTTATATTTTTTACCTTCTTTTTATCATTACATAAAGTAATTAATGTAATGTGCGTTATTTTAATTTTTGAATTAAAAAATCCAATATAGATGTGATACTCAAAAGTACAACTCTGCCCTTTTTCAAACCACAATTCAAATCCATTTCCATTTTCTTTAAGACTTTCGTTCCCATCAATATAACCATAAACGTCATTAGATATAACATTATCAAATCTATAAAAGTGAGAATCACGCTTAATCAAAAGAATCCTATTTTCCCCTTTATCAACGTATTTTTCACAACCGTCAGCTGTCATACTATAAGGGCTAAATATAGCTATTTGGGTATTCTGTCCATTTAAGGTAAGGCTATCAACAATAACATACTCTTGTGGAATTAAATATCCTTGCCATTTTCTTTGAGCTTTCCCATTTATACTAGGAGCTGAAAAAATAATAATGAATAAAATAAGAATAAACTTTTTCATATAAAATTATTTTTTATGCCAAAATATAGTTCTACCAAATGTACCTGTCGCTATTAGAGAGAATTTTGCTGTACTTTTGCCATCATGAATAAAAATTCCATTCCTCTCAAAAACGGTTGACACCCGCATCTTTGATTTTATCCTCTGTAAATAGCTTTCATTTCGATAAACATAATCTTTTCTGATATTATCTGGTATTGTTATTTTATTATACTGTCTAAATTTTGGATGGCTAAGCCCTTTAGTTGCAAAATCTGTTCCGTCCCACAACGTTGCACCATGAGTTGGATCAATATCTGATTGTAATGCATCTATTATACCTGCTCTTGCAGTAGTTCTTGTAGAACTTGTAAGATAATCTTTATCATAAGCAACTCTTGCTGATGCAGGAGTAGTCGAATAATTTTGATCATTCAGTTGTTCATATAAAGAATGGTTCTTTACTCTAGGCCCTCCTTTTACTCTTACATGTGCGTAATTCACATCTTTATCATCAACTGCATTATTAGCTGCATGTGCAATCCACAAGCTTTCATTTGGGGCATCACTCGATTCTACATCTACAATATGAGCAGCAATATTAAACTGTTCATCTGTCATACCATTTCCATGATCAATTAACTGAGTCAATTTACCATCTCGTTCAATATATACAAGATTATCTTTTCCTTCTTTCCTTAAGAATTTTCCTTGAGCATTGTATATAAACTTCTGACCATCAGGATCAAATAAATTTATTGGATTGTCTGCATAATAAACATAAGAACCTATTTCTTTATACTTCTCTGCCAGCGGATCCACCCCATACCACAGACAGGTAACAGGGTTCAAGTACCTTGCACCATAATAATACAAGCCTGTCTCTTCATCGAACTGTTTACCATTGAACTTATATGGCAGTTCTTCACTGCTATTATGCTCGTCAACTAACAGTTCGCCGTACGGTAGGTAAGCATCATATTGGGTGATGTTGGCTTTATCATCTGTGATGTAAGACGTGCTGCCGAGGTGGTCACTGTGATAGAAGAAGATCTCCTCTTTCGTTGTATCGTTGGCAATGTAACCGTAGCCAGCCTGCGGGTCATCGGGGTTTATTGGGTCGTTCCAAGAGATCGGTGCGCCTGGATTACTGCCCTGCTCATCGTTGTGCTTCGGTGTCTGTATCCAGCCATCAGGCACGCTATGATCACCCAACTCCTTGATGATAGTATTATAGCCCACGCCAGTGTTCTCTGGATCACCATAAGCACCCTTCATTGTCGGTACCCCCCAGAGCAACACCGAGTTGCTTATAGTAATCCTCCTTCTGCCTCTCTATCTCGTTCATGCACTCGGCATAGTCCTTTTCACCAGCTGTTACATAGCTGCCGTTTCTGCCATAGACATTGTTGAACGATCCATTACCGATACAGATGTATGAGCAAAGATAGTCCTGCATATACTTATAACGTACTGTTAATGATTATATTGCACATAGCTCAAAAAATGATAGTGGAGGTAAACCGCCACTATCAAGTTCGGTTTATGATTTTAGTTCTATTTTATTTTAAAGAGTAGCATTTCCCCTTTACCATCCTTATCTTAAATTTTCCTTTACAAGATTCTATAGTAGATATTTTGTCTGATTCGATTTTTACACTAAGACTTAAAGGTTTGTATAGAGTCTTATCCAAGGATGAAATTATCTTTATTGGCTGATTATTGTAAAAGAACAAATAGTACTCTACGGAGCTGTTTCTATTTGAACATAATTCCATTTCGTACACACCTTTTCTAATTTTACAACCATTCAACTCATAAACCGTTAGACGCCGATAATTAACTGATTCTCCATTAATAAATATTAAGCTCTTTTTATATCGGCCAAAGTATTTTGGTAAATAATTTGAAAATGGAACACCTTCCACAAATAAGAATGAGTCTTTATACGCATGACCGTTAATTGACACGGTCATTACTAAGGTAGAATCATTCCGCTTATTATATTTTACATTACATGTTTTATCCAATAATATATTATTGGGTATATTATCTTGTGCAAACGTTTCTGCAAAGAACAAGCTAAGAAGAAACACTATTACAAAAAACTTACTATTCATATTGATAAACTTAGTATGTATGTTAGTATGTCTCTATTTTTCCAGCGACTTTTCTTGTCGCATTTAAATTGGCCTTCCAAAACATAGTCCTACCATAAGCAGCCGAAGATGAATATAGTACATATCCTTTATTCGAACCATATGTTGCAGGATGACTTCCTGAATGGAAATTAGAAGAGAAACTCGTATACTTTCCAGCACTATAGGCCTTAATGAGCTTTGCTGGCCACGCAGCCTTAAAATGCATAAAATCTGCAGGGCTAATTTCTACGCCAGCAGTTTTAGGCTTAGGATGATTAAAACCTCTCGCAGCAAGATCAAAGCCATCCCACCTAATTGCGCCATTAGAGTAATCCTTACCATTAGTTAAGGCATTTATTACAGCCTCCATACTGTATTCGGCATTACCTTCATAATCCGTTTTGTATCCACCATCTCTAAACCCGTAAATACCTTCCGCATAAAGTATCCTTTTTGCTTGTTTCTGTTTTATTCTGAAATAGGCAAAATGCGTAATTACATAAAAAGTGGGTTATAAGACCTATTGTTGTAACCCACTCTTTGTTAGATAAAGGAAAAAGGAGAAATCGTTTCCTCTTTTCTTCAGTTTATCCCAGCAGTTGGCGTACGAGGGCTGAGATGGCGCCGCCGTCGGCTTTTCCAGCAAGGCGTTTTGTGGCAGTGCCCATCACTTTACCCATTTCTTTCATACTTGTAGCACCCACTTCGGCGATGATAGCGCGCACTTCTTTTTCCAGTTCTTCGGGCGAGAGTTGCTGCGGCAGGTATTCATCATAGATTTTAGCCTGCTGTTCCTCCGCTTCAGCCAAGTCGGGGCGGTTATTATCTGTGAAGAATTTGGCTTGTTCGTGACCAGATTTTGCCATTTTGGCGATAATCTTGATTGCCTGTTCATCGGTGAGCTCTCCATTAGAGCCCGGAGCCGTTTTAGCTTCGATGAAGTTCTTTTTGATCATGCGCAGCGCCTCGGTGCGTACTTTGTCGCGCGACTTCATGGCTGTCATGATGTCTTTGCTTATTTGGTCGAATAACATAATATATAAGTATTGTAGTGTTTATAGATCTGTGAAGTCAATGGTATGTTCAGGGCGGTAGGGCTCACTGAGATCGATGGTGGTGGCCGTTTCGGGGATGACATGACTCTCAATCTGCTTGAGTTGTTCGCGTGTGCGCTTATAGGCGGGTATGGCATCAAGTTCCATCACCAGGTCTTCGTTGTCGAGGTCGTCGGTTGAGAATATATAGTTGTGTGGTATGATTTGTTTCTTCTGCCCTTTGGTCGTGCCGTAGATGCGTTCACGGCGTTCCTTTTTGCGTTCATCCATTTCGGTGAGAACACCGTTTTCAATGATTTCTGGTTGGTTGTTGTCGAAGCCAAAGCCAGATGCGACGATGGTGACTTTTACTTTGTCGTCGAGTTCGGGATTGGTTTCAAGTCCCCATTTTGTTTCCACATCCGAACGGAATTTGTTCATAAATTCCGTTACTTCGTTGAGTTCTTCCATCTGTAGCCCCTTTGTTTCGTCGGGGTTGAAGCTGATGCACATTAAGAAGCGCGTAGCTTTGAAGATGTCGTTGTTGTTGAGAAGAGGCGAATGGAGTGCTTCATCAATAGCTTTGGTTAGGCGGTTCTGGCCGCGGCCGTATCCATTAGACATGATAGCCACTCCACCATCGCGCAGCACCATCTCGACATCTCTAAAGTCGATGTTCTCAATGCCGTGCATGGATATCATTTCAACAATAGAGCGGACGGCCGTAGAGAGGGTTTCGTCGGCCTTCTTAAACCCATTGATAACAGAGAGATCGGAATAGATATCTTTGAGCCGCTCATTATTGACTACTAACAGTGCATCGACTTCATTAGCCAGCGCATCGACACCATCTAAGGCTTTATCAATTTGGCGCTGCATCTCGAAGAGAAAAGGAATGGTGACGATACCGACAGTAAGGATGCCGCGTGATCGCGCTTCGCGTGCAATGATGGGCGAAGCTCCTGTACCTGTTCCTCCGCCCATGCCAGCTGTGATAAACACCATGCGTGTGTTATCATCTAAAGTTTTCTTGATATCTTCAAGGCTTGCTTCTGCCAGTTCACGCCCTTTTTCGGGTTTTCCGCCCGCACCGAGTCCAGGACCTAATTGTAGGCGTTCGGGAACCGGTGAGGATTCCAACGCTTTGCGATCTGTGTTACAAACAAGGAAGTTGACATCATGGATTCCTTCACGGTACATATTGGCAACGGCATTGCCTCCACCTCCACCTACGCCAATGACCTTGATGATAGAAGGGTCGTTGGCGTTTTTCAGGTTTACGATAAGTCCGTCTTTCGGCTGTTCGAGCGTTAATTCACCGAGGAAGGACTCATTGTTTTGCAATTTTTCTATGTTATTGTTTGCTGTATCAGCCATGTATCGGATATTTATGAATGAGTGGGGCAGTAGGAAAGGGCCGGGCATGAAGCCCGGCACAAAATGTCAGAGAGAGAGAAGACGAGGCTTCTCCCTATGAGGATTGTTCTTGTTTTGTCGAAATGCTCTATACGAAGCTAATAGATGCGCCTGGGTCCAAATTAGCCGATTCAGGCTCAATGGCCGTCACGCCCAAAGCCTTGGTGTTGATCTCCTTGAGAGTTTCTTTGGAGCGTTTGAAAGTAGGCGTGAGTTCTACCATTGAGATGATTTCTTCGTTGTCGAGGTCTTCGAGATTGAAGAGGTAGATGCGTGGTTTACGACGTTGCCCAGACTTCTTTTCGTCCGTACCGTAGTACTTGTTGCGACGGTCTTCGTATTCCTCCGCCTTTTCAGCTTCGTTGATACGGCGTTGCTCTTCTTCGGCGTCTATCTTCTCCTGCATACCTGGAATATCGCGCATACCAAAGCCTGTAGCCAGAATGGTGATCTTGACTTGTTTGCCGAGGGTGTCGTTGGTGGAAAGTCCCCACTTCGTTTCTACATCGTCGTGGAATTTGGACATAAACTCGTGTACCTCGTTCATTTCTTCCATCATGAGCGTGTCGCCTTCCTTTTCGGCACAGAAAGAGATGGATAAGAGCACTTTCTTTGAGTGGAAAATATCGGTGTTGTTGAGCAGTGGAGAGTTGAGTGCGTTCTCAATGGCTTTCGTCACGCGGTTTTCTCCTTCGCCGAACCCAGTAGACATAATGGCGACGCCCCCATCTTTGAGTACGGTGCAGACATCTCGGAAGTCGAGATTGATGATGCCGTGCATGGTGATGATTTCGGCTATCGAGCGAGCTGCTACCGAGAGGGTGTTGTCGGCACGCTCAAAGGCACTCAGAACGTTGAGGTCGGGATAGATTTCGCGGAGACGTTCGTTGTTGATAACGAGTAAGGCGTCCACGTGCTTACTGATCTCATCAACGCCGTCGAGGGCTTGGTCTATTTTCTTGTTACCTTCAAAGCGGAATGGAATAGTGACAATACCCACGGTGAGTATTCCCATGTCTTTTGCCTCACGAGCAATGACAGGTGCAGCACCCGTACCTGTGCCGCCACCCATACCAGCGGTGATAAAGACCATCTTGGTGCCATCGTCGAGCATTCGGCGTATGTCTTCCACGCTCTCTTCAGCAGCTGCACGAGCACGTTCTGGACGGTTGCCTGCTCCGAGTCCTTCCTTGCCCAACTGCAAGCGCATGGGGACGGGAGAGTCGCAGAGCGCCTTACTGTCAGTGTTGCAGAGCACAAAGTTGACGTCGTGAATGCCTTCGCGGTACATGTGGTTCACTGCATTGCCGCCACCGCCTCCAACGCCGATAACTTTTATTATCGCAGGAGAGGTGCTGGGCAGTCCCATATCAATCAGATTATTTTCCTTGTTTTGAATATCTTCAGTCATTGTAGTCTGGTTTTAGGGAGTAACATTAGTTTTCTTTATCACTAACAAGATTGTCCATCCAATGCTTGAAGCGATTGAAGATTGCTTTGCGTTTCTCACGCTTTGCAGCTCGTTCGGCTTCAGCCTGGCGTGCTGCTTCTAGGCGTGCCTCTTCCTCTTCTTTGAGTCTGATTTGTTCTTGAAGCGCTTCTTCTTCGGCTTTTTTCTTTGCCTCGTCGAGTTTGCGCGCTTCTTCCTGAGCTTTCAGACGTTCCATCTTTTCTTTGGTGGGGAAGAGTTCGTTCTGACCTTCTCCAAGTTCTCCGCCACAGCAGTTTTCATCGCCTTTCTCAATCAAAGCAATAGCACTGTTTGCTGCTCCGTCTTTGTTGAAGTTCTTTTGTGCGTCCGATAATCGGAGCGGGATGTTGATACTCTTCACAAATGTGATATTGTCGAAGCCTGTGTATTTTGCAAATGCCTTGTCGATATTCTTCATGTTGGAAGCTCCACCAGTCACGATGATGCCACCAATGAGCTGCGTCTTATCAAGTTTAGAGAGTTTGATTTGTTCAGCTACGTTTTCTATAATTTCTTCTTGGCGTGCCTCTACCAAGCCTGCAAACTCTTCATAGCTAACGGCGTCACCGCGCTGGAGCTTGATGGGCGTGTGTGTCTCTCCATTTTCGAGCGTAAGTGCAGATCCGAAATTGAATTTCAGTTGTTCAGCCTCGGAAAGTTCGATTTGCAGAGAAGCAATATCGCGGGTGATGTTTTCTCCACCTAGAGGAATGACTGCCAAATGGCGCAGAATGCCGTTCTTATAGACAGCTACGGACGTGGTTTCTGAACCCATATCAACGAAGGCACATCCCGAGAGTCGTTGTTGTTCTGTCAGCATATTTTCAGCCAATGCCAAGAAAGTGATGGGGATGTCGACAACATCGAGTCCTGCTTCGTGGAAGCACGTCTTAATATTATCACACACTTCTTTCTTCGTAACAACATTGAGGAAGTGTCCTTCGATGCTTTCAGTCTGGATGCCAACAGGTTCTAGGGTTGTTTGTGCGCCCAGCTTATACTCTTGTGTAACGGCTTCCAAGATGTCGCGTTCTGATGACTGCATCTGGAGATTTTCGTCGTGGATAGAGTCGATGATATCCTCTGTGATCATCGTCTTGTCAGAGAAATTCTTTGTAATCTTGTTGGGAACGGTGTGCATGCCCATACCGCCGACACCGACATACGTCTGATTGATCGATTTCTTCAGCGTTTCTTCAAGTTTCTTTTTGATATTGGCAATGCAGGTCTTCATTTTCATGACGTTGTTGATGCGGCCTTTGCGGATGAATGCTGCCGATGGTTCCTGCGTTACGGCTAGGATTTGGATACCTCCGTCGGGTTGCTTCTTGCCTGCGATGCCGGTCACTTTTGAAGAACCCAGCTCTATCGCTACGATGAAGTTGTTGTCTGTTGGCATATTTTATTGTTTTATTGTTTTCTGTTGAGGCTAAAGCGGGGCGGCTTTATTTATTGTTTTCGCGCTTTGTTCCGATGACTTGATTGGTGTGTTCGAGATTTAATCGAGAGTATTTGTTCCAACCGACTTGTGGCATCACATTCTCATAGAAAGCTTTGAGGTTGCGAAATTTGACTTCCAAACTATCACAACTCCCTAAATCAATCATCTGATTGCCCACACGTGGCACTAGTTCAACGCTGTGATCTTCCATAACGTTGATTTGTTCCACTTGGTTGTTCCAAAAATTATTGTCGCGCAGAAATTTTCCCAGCTTTACGAGGTTCTTCTTTGCGAAGTTTTTGTCGATATTTCCTGTTGCTACAGCTAAATCGGCCACGTATCCCATTGGAGCCATAGAGTAGCCGTATTCATCAATATAATAGTCCTCTCCATTATCCGCCATGATGCGGAGCAACGGCAGACGCTGGTTGATAATAAGGTTCACATGGCGATCGGGAGTTTTGTAGCAGACAGCATCCTTGATAAAAGGATTCTTTTTCAGCACATCCTCAATTTTCTTAGTGCTGATTTTATCCATCTGCTCTCCAACGGGATGTATGCGCGCCTTTTGCAGTATCCCTTCTGCCTCGCTAGCCGTGATGAAACCAGCATGAGCACTGTCGGTGATTACTACAGTGATGCCCTCACACTTTGCGCGGTTTCCGCTACTGGTGAACTTGGCGAAAGCGAAGATTAGGTAGGCGGCAAGTGCCAATATGAAGAGTATTTTGAATACCGTTTTCATTGTGTTTCAGAGAGGGATTGTCTGAGTTGTTGTTGGGAGAGGTTGCCGGGCGAGCAGAGAACTTAAGCTTGCCGCGTCTCTTCTTCTGTTGCTCTTTTTAGCAGTTGTATTTCTTTTTCAGAATCTCTGTGAGTTCGGGAACATAATTGTCCACATTGCCAGCACCTAACACCACAAGGACATCGAAGTCGTGTTCACGAACATAGTTGGGCAAATCTTCTTTGCAAAGCATGTGCTTCTCCATATCTGGGCGAAGGTTTTCGAAGATGAGCTGACTTGTTACACCAGGAATAGGTTGTTCGCGAGCAGGATAAATCTCAGTGAGCACAACCTCATCGAGCAACGACAGACTTGCTGCAAAATCTTTGTAGAAGTCGCGTGTGCGAGTGAACAAATGCGGTTGGAATATCGCACTCAACTTGCGTCCGCTGAATACTTCGCGCAAACTCAGTATGCTTTGTTTGATTTCTGCGGGGTGGTGTGCATAATCGCTCAAGAATACGATGCGGTCGTTCTTCAACTTGAAGTCGAAGCGGCGATCCACTCCGCTGAATGTCAGCATTCCGCGGCGTATTTCTTCCGCCGTAGCTCCGGCAATCTGTGCCAGCGCCATGGCGGCAATGCCGTTGTCAATGTTGATGCTGACGGGAACGCCCAGTTCCACATCCTTGATATTTCCAAACGGCGATACAAAGTCGAAGATGATACGGCCGTTACCGATGCGTAAATTCTCTGCATGGAAATCGCCCTCTGTACGGCTATAGCTGTAAACGCGCACGCCCTTTTGAGGGTTGGCTTTCATCTTTAAATCCGTGTGCACGATGAGTGCGCCTTCGGGTTGGATAAGCTCCGTGTAGTGGCGGAAGCTTTCGAGGTAGGCTTCTTCTGTACCGTAAATGTCGAGGTGGTCAGCATCTGTTGATGTAATCACACTCGCAAAGGGACGCAAATGGTGGAAAGAACGATCGAACTCATCTGCTTCAATCACCACAAAGGGACTCTTCGGGTTGATCAAGTAGTTAGTGCCGTAGTTCTTAGTGATACCACCGAGAAAAGCGTTACATCCCACATGGCTCTCATAGAGCAGGTGAGCTGTCATGGCTGTTGTGGTGGTTTTTCCATGCGTTCCAGCCACGCAGAGCCCTTTCATCTGCTTCGTCAGAGTGCCGAGCACTTGGGCGCGCTTATGTATCTCAAATCCATTCTCGCGAAACCACACAAGCTCTTTGTGTTCGGCAGGAATGGCAGGTGTGTAAACCACCAGTGTTGTTTTCGGGTCGCGACATTCGGCAGGAATGAGATCAATATTCTCCTCGTAGTGGATTTGTGCGCCCTCTTCGCGGAGCCGTTCTGTTAGTTCGGCGGGCGTTTTGTCGTAACCACCAACGAAAATTCCATTGTGAAGAAAATAGCGCTCCAAGGCGCTCATGCCGATGCCGCCTGCACCGACGAAATATACTGATTTGATTTCTTGCATGATGATATGTGATGATTCTCGAGCGGGAATTTCGCGAGAAACTTATTGTTGTGCTAATTTCAGAACCTCGTCGGCAATGTCGGAGGCTGCATTGGGGCGCGCCAGGAGCAGAATGTTTTTACTCAGCGTTATCAAGCGTTCATTGTCGCTCACAGTGTTAATTGCCAGTGGTAGCAAGGTGCGCTGCGCCTCATCGTCCTTGACATAGATTGCCGCATCTTTTTGCACAAGAGCGAGTGCATTTTTCGTCTGATGGTCTTCAGAAACATTGGGCGAAGGTACGAGGATCACGGGCTTACCCAAAAGGCAGAATTCTGAGATACTTCCTGCGCCGGCACGACTGATTACCAAATCGGCAGCGGCATAAGCTGATTTCATGTCGGAAATAAAGTCCATCACTTTCAAGTTGTCTGGACATCCCGCTTTCTCTAATTCTGCGTGAATACTTTCGCTGTAGTATTTTCCAGTTTGCCAAATAAACTGGATGCCAGTTTGGCGACGGATGAGGTTTAAGTTTGTCAGAATGCTCTCGTTTACGGTGCGAGCACCGAGCGAACCGCCTACGATCAGAATCGTCTTCTTCCCAGCTTCCAATCCAAACTGCTGCAATGCGTCTTCCTTAGACATGCTTTTGTCGAGCAAGTTCTGGCGCACAGGATTCCCTGTAAACATGATTTTGTCAGCAGGGAAGAATCGCTCCATACCATCGTAAGCCACACAAATCTTTTTGGCTTTTTTCGCCAAGAGCTTATTGGTTACTCCCGCGTAAGAGTTTTGCTCCTGCAAGAGGGTGGGGATGCCTGCTTTTGCAGCCATGTTGAGTGTAGGTCCGCTAGCATATCCACCCACACCTACAGCCACTTGCGGCTGAAAGTCCTTGATGATTTGCTTCGCCATGCGCTGACTCTTCATGATTTTTAGTAGTACACTGATGTTTTTCAACAGGTGTTTGCGGTCGAAACCTGCGATGGGCAATCCTTTTATCTCGTAGCCAGCAGCTGGAACACGTTGCATCTCCATTCGTCCTTCTGCACCTACAAAAAGGATTTTGGCATCGGGGCGCTTCTCTCGGATGGCGTTGGCAATAGAGACTGCGGGAAAGATGTGTCCTCCCGTGCCGCCACCGCTGATAATAACTCTTAATTCATCCATTTTAAGCATTCTATATATTATCTTGCAAATGTAAGGTATGAGAGGCGAAAAACAAAACAAATGCTGCTTTTTTATTAATGTGTATGTGGCAGTTGTAAGATGGTATTTACAACTGGCGTGAGAGCGTTGTTTTACAACGCAGGGATAAAGAAACTGTTTTGTTGTCTAAAAAGAGAAAAGAAATGATTGAGTGTATGTAAATAAATAAGTCTGTTAGTTCTTGTGCTAAATCTGACTTTTATATACTCGAAAAGCCTTTTTCTGTTGATCGTTTTTTTAGAGGTGTAGTGTGTTTTGCTTATGGAGGAAAGATGTAAGTGTGTACCTTTGACTCTTTATCTTTTAGCTGTTTTAAGGCGGAATAAAGGTACTGGGAAATACAATAAGGCTATCGGCTGACATCCTTATTGCGTCAGTTGATAGCCTTATTGTGCCAGCTGACATCCTTATGCGAGCAACGGTGGTGCTAAGGCTGTCGGCTTATGGTTTTGGAAAGTAAATGTTTGTTTGCAGCGTATTGAAAGTTAACTCAAAGAGGTGGGTTGGAGCTGTTATATCATTCGGTGTTTCTTCAGTTCTGTAACTGTCTGGAGCAATTCTTCGTACCACTCCTTGCCGAAGCGAAGAATGAGCGGTTCTTTCAAGAATTCGTAAACACGAAGTCTTAACTCTCGCCCCTTACGGCGTGCGGGTTCACAAACGTTCCAGCGGTGGTAGTTCAGTCCGATGGTGTTCGCGCCTAAATATTTTTCGCGAATGGGATATAAATAGCACGAAATGGGTTTGCTCCATTGTGTGCGCCCTTGGCGGAAAGCACGATCCGTCGTGCAGAAGCAGCAACCGTTTTCGTGGCAGGTGAAAACGCAATCCTTGCCATTGACGATGGAAGTGACCAAATCTCCATCTTGATCAACATACGCTACGCCTTGTTCGCGAATCACTTCGCGTGCCTTATCCGTTAGTTCGTTTTCCACCTCTGGTAATACATTTTCCAGTTCGCCCACTTCCTCTTCTGTGAGCGGCGCACCAGAGTCGCCTTCTACACAGCAGATACCCTTACAAGCATCGAGATCGCAACAAAAATATTCGGTGATAATATCGGGAGAAAGAACAACGTTTCCTACTTGGATAATGTGAAGCATTTTTACCAATTTATGGGAGTTATATTGTGTTGGATGAGATAGTCGTTGCAGAGCGAAAAATGGTGGTTGCCGAAGAAACCACGATACGCCGAGAGAGGCGAAGGATGCGCACTCGTTAGAACCAGATGGCGCTGGCGATCGACAATTGCCCCTTTGTGTTGAGCGTAACTACCCCACAAGAGGAACACCAAGTTCTCGCGTTCATCGGAAAGCAGACGCACAACGGCATCTGTAAAAGTTTCCCAACCTTGCCCAGCATGACTGGCTGCTTGGTGAGCACGCACTGTCAGTGTGGAGTTGAGGAGCAAAACGCCTTGTTCGGCCCAGCGGCGCAGACTTCCCGTGGCGGGAGCTGGGCGATGCAGGTCGCCTTCGATTTCTTTGAAGATATTTTGCAGCGAAGGCGGCCACTGTACGCCATCGGCCACACTGAAACACAGTCCTTCAGCCTGTCCTTCTTCATGATAAGGGTCTTGGCCGAGAATAACGACCTTCACCTTGTCGAAAGGGCAAAGATTGAAGGCGTTGAATATCTGATTACCAGGAGGGTAGCACGGCCCTGTGGCGTACTCTTTGCGAACAAACTGGGTGAGCTGACTAAAATAAGGCGCATCAAATTCACTTTGGAGTTTTTCTCCCCAAGAGGGGGCTATCTTTACTTGCATACACTCTTTTATTGGCGAAGGTACAATTTTGTTTCTATATTTGCTGTAACAGCTGGTATGTTTTGTTTTGTTGGTTGAGAGGCCTTTTTGCTCACTTAAGGTGATAATCTATTGTCTTCTTTACGGAAAATACTACCTTTGCAGCTGCACTTTTGAAAGTCAATAGAAATTTCAAAAAAATATATACAAAACATTTATGAAGAAGTTATTACTCTTATCGTTGGCTATGATGCTGACATTTTCTTCTCAAGCTATCCGCCCGCGCCACATGGCGTTTCCTTACGCGCAAAGTGATGGCACTAGCTTGATGGCTTATAAGCATGGTGATGGTTTTTATGCCTTCTCCACTTCTTTGGACGATTTGGTGCTTGTGCCCAATGCTTCTGGTGATCTCTGTTATGCTGTTCTCTTGGATGGCAAACTCGTGGCGTCTTCTATGATTGCTCACGAAGAAGGAGCTCGCACGGAAGCCGAGAAGCAGTTTATCGCTGCTCACCCTCTTACTCTGGCTGAAGCTGCTGAGGCAACAACTCCCGTGAGGCATCATGAGAATGAACCACGCAGGATAATTGGTGTTTCTACCAGTGATGGTCTGGGCAAATTTGGGCAGAGCGGCACTGGCGGTGTGAATAGTATTGGTAAATATACCATTCCTGTTATCATGGCGCAGTATCCCGACTTGAAATTCCAGCCTACAACGACCATCGAGAAGATGACTCGCTACTTCAATGAAAAGGGATATAAGGAAGAAGCACAGTGTATGGGCTCTGCTCGTGACTACTTCCTGAGCCAGAGCAACGGCATGTTCGACCCAACATTTGAGGTTGTAGCCATTGTGACCGTTCCCCAAAGCTATAAATTCTATGGGAGCAACTCTGCACGAGGTGGCGATCAGAACGTACCTCAGTTTGTAGCAGATGCTGTGGCAGCTGCTAAAGCAGCAGGCGTTGACTTCTCTAAATATATGGTAAATGGGTCTGTACCCCTTGTGAGCGTTCTTTATGCAGGTCCAGGTGAGGCTACAGAAGGCGGTAATGGTGCCGACTATATTTGGCCGCAAGAATTCGATATCAATAAGAACATGAGCGGTTTCCATTTCAATTCTTATTTCGTGGGTAATGAGCTTGACCACAATCGCACCTTGATGGGTATGGGTGTGTTCTGCCACGAGTTTGGTCATGCACTGGGTTTGCCCGACTTCTATGCAACCAACGGAAGCTATAGTCACGACGACGCTTTCGGTGCGTGGTCTATCATGGACGGTGGTGCTTTCGTTAATGGCGGACGTGCTCCTGAAGGCTACACGGCTTACGAACGTAGCGTTATGGGTTGGCTCAAAATCAAAGAACTGACCGATCCGCAGGATGTTACCCTTGACTCCTATGACACTGAGAACGGACAGCAGGCCGTGCTGATTCGCAATAGTAGCAAAGAATATTTCATCTTGGAGAACCGTCAGCCTGGAACGTGGTATCCTGCTAATCAAGGTAGCGGTTTGTTGCTAACGCGCATTGCTTATAATGCACAAGAGTGGAACTGGAATATTCCCAACAATGTGCAGACCAAAAAGCGCGCAATGGTGGTGACGGCTAACGGTGAGAAACTTTACTATAATGCTAATCAAGCTAACCTCTACGGAAATGGTGTGAACGAGATTAAGTCGTTCCCGCTCTTCGATGGTTCCAAACTGGGAACAAAACCTGTTACCAGTATTACGAAAGTGGGAAAACAGATCAAGTTTAGCTTTATGGCTGATTTGGATACTATCTACTCTGAACCTTTCGCTAAAGACCTGGGCAAATTCACGGTTCAAGATGTAAGTTTGTCGGAAGGTGTCACTAAGGTGTGGCGATTCCAATCCTACTATGGTGCAAAGGGTTCGGCGCATGTGGGTAGTAAGAACTATGCGGCTGAGAGCTGGCTTCTTTCTCCAGTGATCGACTTGAAGTATTGCCAAAACGCAAAACTCTTCTTCAAACACTCTACAAAGCTCTTCGGCGGAAGCAATGACCAAATCACGCTTTGGGTGCGTGAAAACGAAAGCGACACTTGGAAGCAAGTGACCGATATTACTTATCCCACCTCAGATTGGAGTTTTATCGATGCCGCTCCGCTGGGTGTTTCTCTGGCTGAGTACGACGGCAAAACCGTACAACTCGGTTTCAAATACAGCAGTACCGATCAGGCTGCTCCCACATGGAACATCAAGAACCTCTTGCTTACAGGAAAGAACACTACGCCTACAAGCATCCAAGCTGTTCCAAATGTGTCAAGCTCTGCACCTGCTGTGTACGATCTTCAAGGTCGTCGCGTTCTGAACCCCACTAAGGGCCTCTATATCGTGAATGGCAAGAAAGTTCTCTTCTAAGTTTTAACGGGTTATTCCGTAACAGAGAAAATTTGCTTACAAGGGCTGCCGCCAACTCTTCAACAGAGTGCGGTAGCCTTTTCTTTGTCTCCAACCGATCTGTTGTTTTAGTACGCAACTCCTGGCAAGATTCTTTGAAACTTTTCTCTATTGGGAAAAACGCGTAAGGTGTGCTTCTTCATAAATATCCTTATTGTGTTTTCAGCTACAATAAGCCTATCGGCTGACAGAATAAGGTTGTCAGCCAGCAGCCTTATTGTAGCTGGACTCACGATAAGGGAACTAAAATAATGAGGGTACGCTCTTCTTCCTGTGTTTTATTTTTTGTTGTCACGTCGTCACGTTGCCACAATTGTGAGGTAACTAATTGAAAAAGTATGTGTTGTGTGCGTGACAACAGTGTGATAACAAAAAATGAGATGGGTTTTGTTGTCACGCACATAAGTGTTTGTTTACCAGTGTGCTTTCCTCGGTGTGACAACGTGACGACAAAAAACGAGTTTTTCTCTGGTAGGAGAGAGGAGGGGGGGACTCTCACGGCTTGTAGTGTAACACTTCTTCCAGCATATTCTTTAGTATTGTTTCTTTCTCTCTTGTTTCGAAGAGGTTGGAATTGTCGATTTTTAGGGTTGAAAAACTGGGCAGATAATTTTCTATTTTACTTTCTTGTTTTGTAATAATTCGTTACCGAAATGTAGGTTCTTGTTCGTTCATGCCTCAAGTCGCTAAACCTGTTGAGCATCGGGGTGTTCTTCTACTTTTTGCTATATTTAAGGTGTGGTTCAGAAAAATAGCACTAATTTTGCGCCCGAAAAAAATAAATAGCGCAACATGTCAGACCCCAAAAACTTAGTTATCGTTGAGTCCCCCGCAAAAGCAAAGACCATAGAACGCTTTCTCGGCAAGGACTTTAAGGTGATGTCCAGCTTTGGACACATTCGCGATTTGAAGAAGAAAAATTTCGGAGTTGACTTAAAAAGTTTCGAGCCACAATACGAAATCCCTGCTGATAAGAAAAACGTTGTTAAAGAGCTTCGCTCCCAAGCTAAAAAAGCCGAAACCATCTGGCTTGCATCCGATGAGGACCGCGAAGGAGAGGCCATCAGTTGGCACTTGGCAGAGATTCTGAAACTTGACCCTAAGAGTGCAAATCGAATTGTATTCCACGAAATCACCAAGTCTGCCATACTCAATGCTCTCGAACATCCGCGCCACGTTGATCTCAACCTTGTTGATGCTCAGCAAGCGCGCCGCGTGCTCGACCGCTTGGTAGGTTTCAAACTTTCTCCCGTCCTTTGGCGAAAAGTGCGTCCGAATCTTTCTGCAGGTCGTGTGCAGAGTGTGGCCGTTCGCCTAATTGTGGAGCGCGAGCGTGAGATACAAAATTTTGAGAGTCACGCCAGTTATGCTGTTAGTGCTTTGTTTGAGCTGCCCAATGGAGCAGCACTGAAAGCAACGCTTCGCAGTCATTTCACGACAAAAGAAGAGGCGCGCGCTTTCTTGGAGAGCTGCAAAACAGCCGAATTCCATATTGACAGCGTCACCACCCGCCCCACAAAGCGCACACCGGCTCCTCCTTTCACTACTTCAACGTTGCAACAGGAGGCAGCGCGCAAACTTGGGTTCCCCGTTGCGCAAACGATGCGCGTGGCACAAGGTCTCTACGAACGCGGTCTTATCACCTATATGCGTACCGACTCTATGAATCTGAGCGACTTGTGTTTGAATACTTGCGGTCCAGTGATTGAGAAGATGGCGGGGAAAGAGTACCACAAACGCCGCACTTATCATACCAGTGCTAAGGGAGCGCAGGAAGCCCATGAGGCAATTCGTCCTACACACATGGACAACGAGGAAATCACGGGTACTGCTCAAGAGAAGCGTCTCTATAGCCTTATTTGGAAACGTACTATTGCGTGCCAAATGGCCGATGCCGAACTGGAGAAAACAACGGTTGAAATCAGTATCAGCACCAATGCTGACGAACGTTTTGTTTCGACAGGAGAGGTTGTGAAGTTTGATGGTTTCCTCCGCGTTTATCGTGAGAGCCACGACGAAGAAAATAATGAAGAAGAGGGACATCTGCTCCCGAAAATGAGTGAAGGTGACGTGCTGAAACGCCAAGAAATTGTTGCGCAAGAGCGTTTCACTTCTGCTCCGCTTCGCTATAATGAAGCATCCCTCGTACACAAACTCGAAGAACTGGGTATTGGACGTCCCTCTACCTATGCTCCGACGATTTCCACCATACAGCAACGCGAATATGTTGCCAGAGGCGATAAGGCAGGCGAAAAGCGAAAAGTGAATGTGCTCAAGCTGAAAGATAATCGCATCAGCGAATCGAATCCGCAAGAAACGTTCGGCTCTGAAAAGAAGAAGCTCATTCCAACAGATATGGGTCTTGTTGTGAACGATTTTCTTACAGAGTTCTTCCCCGAAATTATGGATTATAACTTTACAGCCAAAGTGGAAAAAGATTTCGACCATGTGGCTGAAGGAAAGGAGAACTGGCATGAACTGATGCGCAACTTCTACGCCAGCTTTGAACCGCAAGTGGAGAAGATTCTCAATGAGAAAACAGAGCATAAAGTGGGCGAACGAGAACTCGGCATTGATCCCACAACGGGAAAAACAATCAGCGTGAAAATTGGTCGTTTCGGCCCGATGGTTCAGTTGGGCACAGCAGACGAAAGCGAGAAGCCTCTCTTTGCTTCTCTCCATGCCGATCAAAGCATAGAGACAATTACGCTCGAAGAGGCACTGGACCTCTTCAAGCTTCCGCGCACTTTGGGCGAGTTTGAGGATAGTCCCGTCGTTGTGAATACGGGTCGCTTCGGACCTTATGTGCTTCATAATAAAAAATTCTCTTCCATTCCCGCGGGAGAAGATCCTCTCAATGTCACCCTGGAGCGCGCCATCGAAATCATACAAGAGAAGCGCGCAGACGAAGCAAAACGCCACATCTTGACGTTTGAAGCAGAAGGCATCGAGGTCTTGAACGGGCGGTTCGGTCCTTTTATCAAGTATGAGGGTAAGAACTATAAAATCCCCAAGGCGCAACACGAAACAGCTGCTAAACTAACGCTGGAAGATTGTAAGAAAATCATCGAAGCCGAAAGCAGCAAGCCTGCAAAAACCACCTCTCGCCGTACGCGTCGATGAAAGCCATCATTCTCATTGGCTATATGTGTGTCGGGAAGACCACAATAGGCAAAGAATTAGCCAAACGCCGTGGGCAGATGTTCTACGACCTTGATTGGTATATCGAAGAACGCTTCCGCAAACGTGTTCCCCAGATTTTCGCTGAAGAGGGTGAGGAAGCGTTCCGCAAGAAAGAGCGCAATATGCTCCACGAAGTGGCCGAATTTGAGAACGTCGTAGTGAGTTGTGGAGGCGGAACACCTTGTTTCTTCGATAACATCGACTACATGAACCAAGCAGCAGAGGTGATCTATCTCAAAGCCTCTCCCGAAACCATCCTTTCCCATCTAAAAATCAGCAAAGGGAAGCGACCCTTACTGGAAGGAATGAGTCCCGAGGAGCTGCAAACGTTTGTGACAGATCAAATACAGGCACGTGAGGATTTCTACCTCCGTGCTCGCCACGTGGTTGATGTAGATGTGCTCGACTCGGCCGAAAAGATCAACCGCTTGGTGGAACTCATAGAAACAGAAATCAAATAAGAACAAAACATACTATACTCTACCGAAAGAATGAAGAAATGGAGAATTGAAGACTCGGAAGAGCTCTACGGCATCAAAGGCTGGGGAGTGAGTTACTTCGGAATCAACGATAAAGGTCACGCCTATGTTTCACCACGTAAGAACGATGTGAAAATCGACTTAAAGGAAGTGGTCGACGATTTGAATGAGCGCGATATTACAGCTCCTGTTCTCTTGCGTTTTCCTGACATTTTGGATAATCGTATTGAGAAAACGTCCGAATGCTTTAATATCGCTGCAAAGGAATACAACTTCCAAGCTGAACACTTTATCATTTTCCCCATTAAGGTGAATCAGATGCGCCCTGTTGTGGAGGAGATTATCAGCCACGGCAAGAAGTACAACCTCGGATTGGAGGCAGGTTCAAAGCCAGAACTTCACGCTGTAGTAGCCACTAATATGGATTCCGACAGCCTCATTATTTGCAACGGCCATAAGGATCAAAACTATATTGAGCTGGCTCTGTTGGCTCAAAAGATGGGGAAGCGTATATTTCTCGTTATTGAGAAGTTGCCCGAATTGGAAATTATCGCTAAAACAGCCCAGAAGTTGGGCGTTCGCCCCAATATCGGTATCCGCATCAAGTTGGCTTCCAGCGGTGCGGGTAAGTGGGAAGAAAGTGGGGGCGATGCTTCTAAGTTCGGCCTCTCCTCTGCTGAATTGCTCGAAGCACTCGAATTGCTCGATAAGATGGAGATGCGCGACTGCTTGAAACTTATCCATTTCCACATCGGTAGTCAGATTACGAAGATACGCCGCATCTCTACAGCTTTGCGTGAAGCTTCTCAATTCTACGTACAGTTGCGCAATTTGGGGTTCGATATCCAGTTTGTGGATTGCGGTGGCGGTCTCGGTGTCGACTATGACGGGACGCGCTCGTCCAACTCTGAGAGTTCGGTGAACTATTCCATTCAAGAATATGTTAATGACTGCGTCTACACCTTTGTGGATGCTGCCAATAAGAATAATATCCCTCATCCCAATCTTATTACAGAAGGTGGACGCAGCTTGACGGCGCACCACAGTGTGCTCATTCTCGATGTGCTCGAAAGCGTACACCCAACGATGATGTCTGATGATTTTGAAATTTCTGAATCGGATCATCAGCTCGTTAAGGATTTAAATGAGATTTGGGAAAAGCTGTCGCCTCGCTCCATGCTGGAAGACTGGCACGATGCGGAGGACATCCGCGAAGAAGCTCTTGACCTCTTCCGAATGGGTATGATAGATCTCAAGACACGCGCGCAGATTGAGAGCATCTATTGGAGTATCACCAATGAGGTGGCCGAACTCGTCCACCATCAGAAGCATGTTCCCGATGAGCTTCGCGATATTGATAAGCGCATTGCAGACAAATATTTCTGCAACTTCTCTCTCTTCCAATCGATGCCCGACAGTTGGGCGCTGGATCAAATCTTCCCCATTATGCCCATTGATCGCCTCGATGAGCGTCCCTCGCGCAACGCCACCCTTCAGGACATCACCTGCGACTCAGACGGAAAAGTGGGCACTTACGTTAACAACGGCCATCAGAAGACCTATCTGCCGCTCCACGCTATCCGCAATGGTGAGCACTATTATATAGGCGTTTTCCTTGTGGGAGCTTATCAGGAGATTTTGGGTAATATGCACAATCTCTTCGGAGACACCAATGCCGTCCATATCAGTGTTAATGATGACAGTTATACCATTGATAAAACCATTGACGGAGAAACAGTGGCCGATGTGCTGGAGTATGTACAATACGACCCCAAGCGTCTCGTTCGCCGCTTGGAGAGCTGGGTGAGCAAGGCTGTTGCTGAAGAAAAAATCACTACGGAAGAAGGCAAAGAGTTTATCTCCAACTATCGTGCAGGCCTCTATGGCTACACCTATTTGGAATAATTTCTTTCATCTTTATACTCATATCGGCGAACAGAGTAAGCAAAGAATTCTGTTCGCCGCTTTTCTTTGTTCTAACAAAGGAATCACACTTTAATTTCATTATTGATAAATATATTATCTTTGCGCCCATTCTCTTTTGCAAACACATAATACGCAACAAAAATGGGAAATAATGAAAAAACATTGTGGCAGGTAGTGAAAGGATACTTTAACGCACTGCCCGATAAGGCGGAAGAAGCCAAAACGATAGAGCAAATCAGTAGTGGAGTTACCTTTCATGGCGCCAATCTTTGGGTATTGGTCTTTGCCGTCTTCATAGCTTCTTTAGGACTGAATGTGAACTCCACCGCAGTAATCATTGGTGCGATGCTTATCTCTCCCCTGATGGGTCCCATTGTTGGAATGGGATTAGGAATCGGTATTAGTGATTTGGCTCTGCTGAAGCGGTCAATCAAGAATTATCTTGTGGCAACGGGCATTAGCGTATTGACCGCCACACTCTATTTTCTTATAACACCACTCACCGAAGCGCAGTCGGAACTCTTGGCGCGCACATCGCCAACGCTCTATGATGTACTGATAGCTCTTTGTGGTGGTGCAGCAGGTATCTTAGCGCTCTCAACGCGCGGCAGCGGAAATGTCATTCCAGGCGTGGCAATTGCAACAGCCCTTATGCCACCTCTCTGCACAGCAGGTTACGGACTTGCTATGGGCGAACCGAGTTTCTTCTTCGGGGCGTTCTATCTCTTCTTTATCAACACTGTTTTCATCACCTTAGCCACTTTTGTTGGCGTGCGTATGTTGCGTTTCAAGCAAAAACAATTCATTGATGTAGCACGTCTGGCTACCGTGAAGCGCTACATCATCGGAATCGTGGTGATCACAATGCTTCCCGCAACTTATATGACTGTACAGATTATCCGACAAAGCGTGTTGGAAAACAATAGTAACCGTTTTGTTCGCAACGAACTCGCTTTCAAAGGTACACAGATTATCTCTCAACAGTTTGATACTAAACACAAGACACTAAACATTGTTGCGGTAGGTAAAATTATTTCAAAAGAGGAAATAGCTAAAGCAGAAAAGATGCTGGAATCCTATAATCTCGAAGACTATAAGCTGCATATCATTCAAGGTTTGCAATCAGATAGTTTGCTTCTTGCAAATCAGCAATATAGTTATTCTTCAGGTAATACGCAAGCCAGTCAGCAAAAACTCATAGAGCAAGTTGCACAACTTGGAGAGCTAGAGCAACAACTCAACGCCTACCAACAATATGCTACACTCACCAAAGAGGTTCGCACCGAACTCAAAGCTATGTGCCCCTCGGCAAAGAGTATCAGCATTTCTCGTGTAACGGAAGCGAAGACCGATACCGCTGCCAGTCAAGAATATGTTATGGCCGTAGTAAATTGTTCTCGTGCTCTCAGCAATCCAGATCGCCAGCGATTGCAAGAATGGCTAAAAGCGCGAACAAAATCGGATAGTTTGCGCGTCATCGTAACCTCTTTTTAGTTTTTGCGTTGCTAAATCCTAAAAGAGCTTCCCTCTGTGAATGAACGAGGGAAGCTCTTTCTTTTGGTATGTTCGTGACTCCTGCTAAGAGGGCAAAAGAACTTGCTTTATACTGATAATCTACTCAAAAATAATCATATTGCTCAACTGAAGAAAATAATCATTTGACCAGATATTTAGCTCACTCGGTTGACGAACAAAAGGTAGAACATCGCTTTTGACTTGGTTTATATCGGCTGTAGATAGGCGTTCTTTTAGCTGTTCAAGAAAGGATTCTCTACTGATTGCTTTCTGATTAAACTGAAGTACACGTTCTTGCAAATGTGTGAAATTAAGAGGAACATTGTGGCGAACATACCATTCGAAGTCGTACCAGTCACGCCCTTTAACGCGGTTCTTCCAAACGCGATAAACCAAGGCGTGCATCTTCCCCGCAAACAAGTCTGGAAGAGTAAAGCAACGCGCCAAAAAAGATTCAGGCAGAAGGAGCAGTTTTTGTTCTGTGCGAAACTTCAAAGGCGGTTGAATGTCTACTTCAATTTTTATCTTGACCGACTTTTCTGTCTGAAAAGTGATGTCGTAAACGTCCGTATTATCTTTTAAAAAAGCAGACTCTACCTTTCCAAAGTGCTTTTTATCTTTCTTCTTTATTTCAACATCTCTGCCCACCATTGCAAATTCGTCAATGATAGGTTGGAAGTATTGTAAGAAATTGAAATCGGCTTTTGGAGCAAGGAGGGAGAAGTCCATATCTTCCGAAAAACGCTGTAAGCCGTGGAAAATGCGGAGACAGGTGCCGCCATAGAAAGCTGCCACATCAAAGAATCCTCCGTGGTATAAACCTGCGAGAATGATTTGTTGATTCACTTCAAACACGGCATTGCGCTTTTGCTGTTCTGTCGACTGGTCGTAAGCCGTTAGCATCTGATTGTAAATATCGTTCATCGCTTCAAGTAATTTATAAGTGTTTGGACTGACTTGGCCTTTTTCCCGACTTCTACATATCTTTCAAAAATGCTTCTGTCCATATTGCGGAAATCTTCCATATCCATTCGTATGTCTTCTTCTATGTATGTTTCAACATCCTTGAAGTATCTCAGATTTACCAGTGGCGAATGTGCGATCAGGTCGCAGAGAGCCTTTTCGGGAGTGGCCATTTTGAAAGCATAGTTTTGCTTATTGATGGAGGTTACTCCAATGTGGAAAGCGTCACGACTCATCGCGAAGTAATCAAAACGCCCAATCGGAGTGTCGAATGTTCGAGAGTGCTTGATAGTCATTGACTGTGTCGTGTAAACTTCCTCTGGTATCAACCCATAATATCTTAATGCGGAAGACATCGAAACATAAGATGGCGAATAGAGATGATTAGCAATCAATTCTGTTGAAAGTGCCACCCGCGATTCGGCTGGGGCAACAACATAGAGCCCTTTCTTGAGTCGGATGATTTTACCTCCTAACTCAAGATTGCGTACTTTCTGATTTCCTGCCTTCACCTCTGAAAACATTGAAGCGATCGTGGCAGTGCTTACAGGGATATTGCCAATTTGTTCTATGTTCGTAATCATAGTGCAAAAGTAGTCAAATTTTGAACAGTAAACTAATTGTTTGTTGTTTTTCTGTTCTAAATTTGACTGTTTTCTTTGAGAAGCTATGCACGATGATGGATGTTTCAATCAGTGGGAGAGTATGAAAAAGTAGGGAGAAAGGAGTTCAGAAGAGCAAGATTAGTGGCAGCGTAAATACAATAAGGGTGTCAGCTGACGCAATAAGGAAACCAGCTGACAGCCTTATTCTGTCAGTCGACAGCCTTATTGTATTTGCAGGTAGGCGGAAGGAAGGAGGAAATGGTGTGGAGGTGTACTTCTCCTGTAGTTTGATTTTGTGTTGTCACGTCGTCACGTTGTCACACTCGATGGTTAAAGTGTTGAAAATATTTGCATTATATATGTGATAACAGTGTGACAATAAAAATGAGAAAGAAAAGTTGTTGTCACGCCTTTAAGTGTTTAGTTGTCAGGTAGTTTCCGGTATCTGTGACAACGTGACAATGAAATAACGTTTTTTATAGGGGGTGAAATAGAAGTATTGGTTTCGTGCATGCAGAAGTTAGAAGAGCGTGGGTTCGTCTTCGGGTAGTAGTTTGTAGCTTCGGCGGTGGTAGGGAGAGCAGCCATGGCGGCGAATTCCCTCGCGATGCTGAGCTGTGGGGTAGCCGGCATTGTGGTCCCAACCATAGAAGGGATACTCTTCGTGGAGTTTCTGCATGTAGTCGTCGCGATAAGTTTTGGCCAAGATAGAGGCGGCTGCTATCGACTCGTATTTCCCATCGCCTTTGACGATGGTTTGGTGTGGCGTAGTGCCGTAGGGGAAAAATTTGTTGCCGTCGACGATGATAAATTCGGGACGTACCTTTAGTTGATTCAAGGCGCGGTGCATAGCCAGAATAGAGGCCTGGAGGATGTTGATACGGTCGATTTCCTGCGGTGTGACAATGCCAATGGCCCAAGCTATTGCGTCGCGCTCTATTTCTTCACGCAATCGGTAGCGCTTGTGGGCGGAGAGCTGCTTAGAATCGTTGAGTCCTTCATTGTGATAGTCCTCGGGGAGAATCACTGCCGCAGCATAAACACTACCCGCCAGACAGCCGCGACCAGCTTCGTCGCAACCTGCCTCGAGAGAATATGTGCTGAAATGAGAAGCAAGCATGAATTTTGTTTTTCAAAAGAAACCGCGAACCAATAGGGTACGAAAGAATTGTACCTATTGGTCGCGGAAGATCTGTGGATAAGAAATGAAAATTATTCTACGCGTACGGCAGTGCCAGAGCATACCACCATCAGCATAGAACCTTTAGCTCCTACGGTTTCGTAGTCGAGGTCGATGCCTACAACGGCATTAGCTCCCATTGCGGCAGCGCGTTCGCGGATTTCTTGTAGGGCTGTTTCTTTGCCCTCTTTGAGTACCTCTTCATAAGAACCTGCGCGGCCACCGAAGAAATCGCGTAAACCAGCGAAGAAATCGCGCACAACATTTGCGCCGATAATGGTTTCTGAGGTCACGATGCCTAAATATTGCTGGATAGTGTGTCCCTCAATTGTTGGAGTTGTAGTGAGTAACATGATTGTATGAGGTATTGTGCAGCAGTGCTGCGGTTAAAACATTTTTCTTACTCTTTCGATGCCCGCTATGAGTGTATCCACTTCGGACTGTGTGCTATAGAGGGCGAAACTGGCGCGGCACATTCCTTCCACGCCATAATGCTCCATAACGGGTTGTGCACAGTGATGCCCTGTGCGGATAGCGATGCCGAGGCGGTCGAGTAGGGTACCGATGTCGAGCGGGTGAATGTCGCCCACGTTGAACGCCACAACGGCATCTTTCCCCTCGCTGGTGCCGTAGAGGCGAATACCGTCAATCTGGCTCATTTGCTGCATAGCATAGCGCGTGAGAGCTTGTTCGTGGGCATGAATCTTGTCCATGCCGATAGAGTCGACATAGTCGAGCGCAACAGCCAAGGCGTGCGAGCCTACATAGTCGGGCGTACCCGCTTCAAATTTGTAAGGGAGTTTCTCGTAAGTGGTGTGTTCGAACGTTACGCGGCTAATCATTTCTCCACCGCCTTGATAGGGCGGCATCTGCTCCAATAGCGATTCGCGACCGTAGAGAACGCCAATGCCGGTAGGGCCGTAAACTTTGTGACCACTGAAGGCGAGGAAATCGCAATCGAGATCTTGAACATCTACATTGAAATGGGGAACACTCTGTGCGCCATCTACGAGGATATGTGCCCCGTGTGCATGAGCGATGCGCCCCATCTCTTTAACAGGATTGACCGTTCCGAGCGTGTTGCTAACATGAGCCACGCAAACGAGGCGCGTGTCTTCGGTGAAGAGTTTTTCATAGTTCTCCATCTCAATCTCGCCTTTCTCGTTGAAAGGGATAACTTTGATTCGACAGCCTTTACGCTCACACAGCATTTGCCACGGCACGATATTGGAGTGGTGTTCCATTTCGCTGATGAGGATTTCGTCACCTTCTTTCAAAAATGCCTCGCCGTAGGAACTGGCCATGAGGTTGAGGCTTTCAGTTGTGCCGCGCGTGAAGAGGATTTCTGACGTGGAGCGGGCGTTGATGAATTGACGAACGCGCTCACGAGCGTTTTCGTGAAGTTCGGTTGCTTTCTGGGAAAGGTAGTGTACGCCGCGGTGAACATTGGCGTTCACGCTCTGATATTCCTCTGAAATAGCATCAATGACACACTGAGGCTTTTGCGTAGTGGCCGCATTGTCCAGATAAATAAGTGGGCGATTATAGACCATTCGGGAGAGAATAGGAAAGTCGGCCCGAACTTTCGAATCAAGATATGTATTCATTTCTTTAATGTGCTAATGTGGGGAATGTGGAAATGTGCTAATGTGCTAATGTGAGGAATGTGCTAATGTGAGAAAAGTGGAAATGTGCTAATGTGAGGAATGTGCAAATATGGGAATGTGCTAATGTGCTAATGCTGTAGCCCGTAGGGTCATTAGCACATTTTCTCATTAGCACATTAGCACATTATATTAGCATTAAAACATAAAAGTTTAATTACAGATGTCTTGCATCTTGCAGCCGTCGCAATGACGCAACTCTCCGCGAAAACGGAGTTCAACCAAATGGGATAGGCGTTCCCGCAAAGGTTCGAGCGTGACGTGTTGGAGAACATCGTTAATGAAAGCGTGCTGGAGCAATAGGCGGGCTTCCTGTTCGGGAATACCTCGCTGACGCATATAGAAAAGTGCGTTTTCATCGAGCTTTCCAACCGTAGATCCGTGATTGCACTTCACATCATCTGCATAGATTTCGAGCATGGGTTGAGCGTAAGCACGGGCGTCCGGACTGACACAAAGGTTGGAGTTTGTTTCCTGAGAAGCCGTTTTTTGTGCGCCTGCTTGAACGAGAACTTTTCCTGCAAAAGCACCTACGCTTTTGTCATCGAGCACGTATTTGTAGAGTAAGTCGCTGGTGCATTCTTCGGCGTTGTGATCGATGAGGATATTATTGTCCACGTGTTCTTGTGCGTTTGCAACGACTGCGCCATAAGCATTGATGGCAGCGTGGCGTCCAACGAGGTGAACGTCCATTAAGTTGCGCGTTGTGCCGTTATGGAGAGTCATGCCGTTGAAAGTTACTTCGCTCCGCTCCTGCTGCTCTATGTACATATTGCTGAGGTGCGTATGTGTGTCTGCCGTTTCTTCTAACGAATAGAGATGCAGTTTTGAATTTTTCCCTGCAAAGATTTCAACGACTTGTGTTGTGAGGCTGCGTTGCTCTGTGGGGCTTTCGTCGCAGAAGAGTATCGTACCTTCTGCTCCCTCTTCTGCCACGATGAGAACACGGCGATTCGACATGAAATCAATAGTGGCCGCACTGACATTGACAATTTGCAGCGGGCGTTCCAGTTTCTTACCAGCAGGGATATGAATCAAAATCCCATCTTGTGCCAGCATCGTGTTTAGCTCCGATACAGCGTCGCGTTGCTGGGTGGCCAAGCGATTGTAGTAGGGTTTGATGAACTCAGCATTCTCATGGAAAGAAAGTTTTGCAGGAACCACAGTGTCGTTGACCACGTAAGCCACATCGGCACTCATCTTAGGAATGCTGCAACGATAAACTTCGTAGGGATCAACACTTAGCGGAATCCGTTTGAGATTCAAGCCATAGTCGGGTGCTAAAACCTTTTCTAAGTCGGTGTATTTATAACGCTCCACTTTCTGTGTAGGAAGTCCGTGCTGCTGCAAGTTGTCGAAAGCAGTTTGTCGTTCTGCATTCATTACCGGGCAGGAACCTTCCTCAATCACAGTACGCTGCGAAGCGAATAAGTCCAGATATTGTTGGATGGCACTCATTGTTTTTCTGCTTCTTCAATAATCCATTCGAAACCTTTCTCCTCGATGTCGTAACCCAGTTGGGCACTGCCGCTACGCACAACTCGTCCGTTGACGAGGACGTGAACGAAATCGGGCTTGAGATAGTCGAGCATACGCTGGTAGTGGGTGATGACCATGGCGCTCGTCTTCTCCGTGCGGAGTTGATTAAAACCCTCCGCCACGATGCGCAATGCATCCACATCGAGTCCAGAATCAGTCTCGTCGAGAATACTGAAAGTGGGCTCGAGTACTGCCATTTGGAATATCTCGTTGCGCTTGCGCTCACCGCCACTGAAGCCCTCGTTCACACCACGCCCCATGAAGTGAGCATCGAGTCCAACGAGTTTGCGTTTCTCACGCAAGAGTTTAAGAAAATCGCTCGCGCTCATAGGATCTTGACCGAAATAGGTACGTTTTGCATTGACGGCGGCACGCATGAAGTTGGTCATAGAAACTCCCGGAATCTCTGTGGGAGCTTGGAACGACATAAATATACCCTCATGGGCGCGGTCTTCTGGCTTCATAGCTAAAAGGTCCTTACCATTGAAGCTGATGCTGCCTTCTGTGACTTCGTATTTAGGGTTGCCCACCAGTACGTTCGACAAGGTAGACTTGCCAGAACCATTCGGGCCCATAAGGACGTGGACTTCACCATCATTGATGGTTAAGTTTACTCCTTTAAGAATAGCTTTTCCCTCCACTTCTGCATGGAGATTTTTTATTTCGAGCATGACTTATTTTATATAGATGTATATTATATGCAAAAATAGAGATAAAAAACTGTACGACAAAATACGCGCCAAAAGGCTCTGCTGTAATTAGAAAGTAATATGGCAAAGAAAACAAATAAAAAAATGCGAAGAATGTGAAGAATAGTTGCATAATGAAAAAACTATCTTTATATTTGCCACGGGACTATTTAAGAATAGAGAGTCTCTAACAAAACACTACTAACAATATCTAACACTTATCCCTATGAAACATTTCTATTCGAGGACTGCAATGCTGCTGGCAATGTTTTTTGCCTGCATTGTAGCTAGTGCTCAGACCGTTTATTCGGCTGTAGGGTTTGGCGAGGGTAATTATCTCAAGACGATAACCCCTGGTCAGAAGGTCTGCTTGCAGGCGGCCCGTGCTTCATCTACTTGCGTGCTGGATACAGCCCTTACGGAGAATTTGAAGACTGCAATTACCGATAATGGTGTGTGGGAATTTCAAGTTGCCAATGAGGCTACAAACCAGTACTATCTCTTCAATCCTGCCAGTGGCAAGTATTTAGGTCTCGGCACGAATGAAGATGGTTACGCATTCTTCACTATGAAAGCTTCACAGCGTAATGCGGAAGCCTTCTATGTGAGAACTTCTGAAAACTATGCTAATGCTGCCGCAGTTCCTGCCGATGCAGATTGGGGAGCAGTTACTTTTGATTCTTATCCAGGTGCTCTTATTTTTACGTTCTCTGATTGGGGGGCTCCAACGAAATCTGTCCACTATCAGATGTTTGCCGCTCCTGGGAAAGCTACTGGCTTCACCAATCAGAGTCAATCCAATTGCTGGTATGCCTATGCTGTTGAAGAGGTGAAGGGACTTGATAAACTTTCAGCTGTCTTTAACCAATACTTTCCTGCTGGTACTAACGATGAGTTTGTGGCAGGTTCTGAACCCGGTAATATCCCGCAAGATAAGTTTGACGCTTTGCAGGAAGTTTTCGAACGTGCACAACAACTCATCAACGAGTCAAGCACCAACGTGGAAGCTTGTAACAAAGCTTGTGTTGACATAGAAAAAGCTTACAAGGCAGCCCGCGCAAGCATTATCCCATTTACTGAAGGCTACTATTTCATTGTGAACAATAGCGGAGATGCTGCTGGTATGTTTGAAACTAATAATGAGATGCACTTTAATAAGGCATCTTGGACACGTCCCGAGCATCCTACAGCAAATGATATGGCCTATATATGGAAGCTTGTTCCAGCTAATAGTACTCCCAATAATTTCTATCTCCAGAATTACCTGACAGGTAATTATACAGGTTTTATCAATGCTTTTTCAACCGTTATTCCGACGGTCACTGAGAAAAAACAAATCTATGAGATCTTTAATTTCCCAGGTCAAAAGGGCTACTTCGCACTTCAGGCACAAGGCTCTGAAATGCTAATTCATGCAAATACGAGTGGTGCCAATACTGTTGTATTCTGGGATTCTTCTCATAAGAATTCAGCTTGGCAGCTTTTCCGTATCTCTCAAGAAGACGTTGATGCCCTTCAGGCAGCTCTCGAGCAAGAACAAGCTAAGAAGCATCTGACAGAACTCTACGAACAAGCTTCTGGATACTATCAGAAAGGTTTAACTTATAGCTCCGCCGCCACTGTTGGTGATTATCCTACCACGGTGGATGGTTTAGTGACAAAGGCTGCTCAACTATCTACTAACGCGCAAGAGCCGAGCGAAGGTCCTATTGCAGGTCTCGTTGATGGCGACTTAAAAACATTCTTCCATACGGCTTGGAGCGTTGCGCTACCCGATGTTAAATACGCCTGTCTGACAGCTGATCTCGAAAAAGCTGTTGGTGCAATCACACTGAAGTATGCTAAGCGTTACAATGCCAATCCAGGCGGTTTGCCCTTAAAGGTTCGTGTTTTCGCTTCTAACGATTCGATCAATTGGGTAGAACAATCTTTGGTTTCTTTCTCCTTTACAGATTCTGCCACTATTGATAATACAAAAATTGCCAACTATATTGGCCGTACATCCGTAGCCTTTAAAGATGGAGAGAAGTATCGCTATGTTCGTTTGCAGGTGGAGAGTAATCTCGGTAGTGCTCGTGCAAAAGGCAATCTCTATTTCTATCTCGGTGAACTTCGTATCTATGAAGCTGCGTATGATAAAGACCACTCATTGGCTGAAAATGTAGATCAAACTGTTCGTAAGAATTTTGTAGACCAGCTCACTGCTGCTGCCACAGCTATAGCTTCTGGCACAGCAACACAGGCAGGTGTTGATGCTCTCAAGGCTGCTTTTGAAGCCTATAAGGCCGTTTATCCAGATCCCGCAGCATTGAAGGCAGAGATTGCTAAGTTGAAGACTCTTGCTAATGCAGCTGTAGAAGGCGACAACTTTGGTGAATACACTGCTGGAGCTAAGGATACTTTCCAAGCTGCTTTAGATGCTGTTGCAAACCACGTTGACGACTATAAAACAATGGCACTCCTCGAGAATGCTAAGTCTCAACTTGCTGAGGCCGCTAAGGCTTTTGATGCAGCGCTCCACAAACCAGCAACGGGCGATATTGTATTCTTCCGCGCCAACTCTACTACGGCTTCTGTCAACAAGCAGTTTGTTTATGCAGGAAGCAACAGTACGCAGTCAACATTGCGTTGGGGCGGCTACTCTGCTGAAGATGGCGAAGATGCCAACCTGAACAATCGTCTCAACTATATGTGGCTGGTAACAGCTAATGCTGACGGCTCTTATTCTTTCAAGAACATCGGTACAGGTCTCTATATGGCAGGTCGCACCACCAAGGCTTCTTCTAAAGAAAACGACCTTCGTTTGGCTGCCCCTGGTTCAGAAACTCCTATCAACCTCTTGTTGGAAGGTGCGCCAAAGGCTTCCAGCTTCCAGATGAACTTAGGTGTTGGAACATATCTCCGCTTCTACACTCGTGGCGATATAGTTTTCTCAGACAACGGTTCAAGTGCTGACTCTTATTTCACTATCGAAAAAGCCACTGCATGGGGTGAAAGTTCTTTCTTAGGCTTTACGGCACAACGCCCAACGCCTTGCACATTACCTTATGAGGTTGAAGCTTCTATCGGCGATGAAGGTACGCTCTACAAGGTGGCAGGTCTCTTCAAAGAAGGTGAGACAACAACGCTCGAGCTTACGGCGTATGCTGCTACGGATAGAATCCCAGCGGGCACTCCGTTTATCGTAGTGATCAACGAAAACTTGTATGGTGCCAACTTCTTCCCAACGGCTACTTCTCTCAAGGACTTCAACTATAGCTATGAAGGTCATTCCGTGAATGGTCTTTGTGGTACGCTCGACAGAACGCCGATGAAGGCTGGATATGGCCTGTTTAGCAAAGGCAAGATTATTGTTGCAACGAGCGAAGACGTTCTGGGTGCTAATTCCGCTTATCTGGACTTCACAGTTCCTATGCTGACTGCCAAGGCTGAGTATTCTGTTCCAGTTGAGGGCTTCACCGTTACAGGCATTACGCAGACTGTTGTTCCTCAGCAGAATGCTGCCATCTATGATCTCCAAGGCCGTCGCGTGCTGAAGGCACAGAAGGGTCTCTACATCATCAATGGCAAGAAAGTTGTGGTGAAGTAGTTTAAGATAGAATCATCCTACTTATAAATATATCCCCGAAAGTTGGCAACTGCTCAACTTTCGGGGATATTTCTATACTCGTCCGTGTGTTTATTCCTTCACGAGGCATTTATCCAATAAGCGGTCAATTTCCTCGCGGTCGAGGTGTTGACCGATAAAGACAATTTTTTGCATACGGTCGCCATACTTCTCGTCCCAGTCGCGGCGCAGACCCGGCTCGCGATCCATCATGTCGCGCAACTCGTCCTCGGGCATCGTGGCATACCATTGTCCGATGCTGCTCAACCCTACTTGCTTGCCCGCTTGTTCAAACACATAGCAAATATTGCGTTCGTCGCGGAACCAGCAAATACCCTTGGCGCGGATGATACCCTTGGGCCAATGGCGCGCCACAAAGTCGTCGAAGAGCGACAACTCGAACGGCTGACGACGATAGTAGACGTATGTGCCAATGCCGTATTCTTCCGTTTCACCACCTTCGTGGTCGTGGTGGTGATGATGGTGGTGGCAATGATCATGATGGTGTTCGTGCTCCTCATGATGGTGCTCCTCTTCGTGGTGATGGTGTTCGTGCTCCTCTTCTCCCTCGTGGTGCTCCTCTTGCGGCTTCTCCAGTTCGGCCAACCAAGTGGCAGATGAAGCCACTGTTTTGAAGTTGAAGAGCTGAGTATTGAGCAGTTTGTTGAGGTCAACATTGCCGTAGTCGCACTCAATGATTTCTGCTTTCGGTTGTAATGCACGCAGAATCTCCTTGATTTTTGCCAATTCCTCCGGCTTCACTTCCGAGGCTTTGTTGAGAAGAATTATATTGCAGAATTCCACTTGCTGAATCACGAGATTGGTGATATCTTCCTCATCGATGTTTTTGCGCTGCAAGTCCTCTCCGCTGTTGAACTCATCGCGCAGGCGAAGCGCATCCACAACGGTAGCAATGCAATCCAGACGAGCAATACCGTCTTTGACCATGGCTGGATACATGGTGGGAATACTGCAAAGTGTTTGCGCGATAGGAGCCGGCTCACAAACGCCGCTGGCCTCAATCACTATGTAGTCGAATTTCTTCAGGCTCGTAATGTCGTGAACTTGTTCCATCAGGTCCGTCTTCAGCGTGCAGCAGATGCAACCATTCTGAAGAGCCACAAGGCTGTCGTCCTTCTTGCCCACGATGCCGCCTTTCTCAATGAGGCTGGCATCGATGTTTACTTCGCCGATATCGTTTACTATTACGGCAAATTTGATGCCGTTGCTGTTCGTCAGAATGCGGTTGACGAGTGTGGTTTTTCCGCTGCCCAGGTAGCCTGTCAGCAGCAGAACGGGAGTTTGTTCTATCATGTTTTTAGTCTTGTTTGTTCTTTCTGCAAAGTTATGCAGAAAACGGCTAAAAGCATAAAGTGTGCCTAAAATCAATGCAAACTTTATGAATGAAGAGGTGTGGAAACGTAAGCGAAAAAGTGTCCTTTTGTTGACAACACTCTTTGAGCGGAAAAATGGTCGATACAGTCGAAAATTCTCGGAAATCCATAGTTGCCGAAAAATGGGAGGGAAAAACCTGACGATTTTTCAGAAAAAATAGAGTGAAAACGCTTTTTTGGGGAAGAAAACCACTGTTTTTTGCTCCACAAGTTGGGATTTGCCCGTAGGTTTCCTTATTGTGCTGGAGAATATCCTTATTGTGTCAGCTGACAGGATAAGGAAGTCAGCCGATAGCCTTATTCTATCCACGAACAGCCCTATAAAAACCATGTTTTCTAAAAGTCTTTGCGGCAATCGTACGTGTTCTTTCTCGATTTCGTGCGATTCTCGCTATTGAAAAATAAGACTTTTGTTGACAAATCTTTTCTTGTGAATAAATCAGTGTTTGGAGAAGTATTCGTGCAGACCAAATGAGTGGGGGAATGCTTTTTCTATCTGTCGTAGTTCTAATTCTCTGATTTTACACTATTTTTGCACCATAAAACAACTTAGATTTATGGCAAAACCAAGCATTCCTAAAGGTACGCGCGACTTCTCTCCCATTGAGATGGCCAAGCGCAACTATATCTTTAATACGATTCGCGATGTGTATGCGCTGTATGGCTTCCGTCAGATTGAGACGCCAGCCATGGAGAACCTTTCCACGCTGATGGGCAAATATGGTGAAGAGGGGGACAAACTTCTCTTCAAAATTCTCAATTCGGGCGATTTCATGAGCAAAACGACTCCGGCTGAATTGGAGGAACACAACGTTGGACACCTGGCTGCTAAGTTCTGCGAGAAAGGACTTCGCTACGATCTGACAGTACCTTTTGCTCGCTTTGTGGTGCAGCACCGCGAGGAATTGCAGATGCCTTTTAAGCGCTATCAGATTCAGCCCGTGTGGCGTGCCGACCGTCCGCAGAAAGGTAGATACAGAGAGTTCTATCAGTGTGATGCCGACGTGGTTGGCTCCGACAGCCTGCTCAACGAAGTGGAGCTGATGCAGATCATAGACGAGGTGTTCCACCGCTTTGGCATACGTGTGGCCATTAAAATCAATAACCGCAAGATTCTTTCCGGTATAGCCGAAGTGATTGGCGAAGCCGAGAAAATTGTGGATATCACCGTGGCCATCGACAAGCTCGATAAGATTGGTCTCGACAATGTGAATGCCGAATTGCTCGCCAATGGTCTGACACAAGAGGCCGTTGAGAAACTGCAACCCATCATCAGTCTCAGCGGAACAAATGCGGAGAAAATAGCAACGATGCGTGAGGTGTTGGCAAGTTCAGAGGTCGGACTCAAAGGTGTTGCAGAAGTGGAGTTTGTGCTCAATAATCTGGGCGAACTGGTCAATCAGATTGACCTCGACCTCACTTTGGCGCGCGGTTTGAACTACTACACCGGCTGCATCTTCGAAGTGAAGGCGCTCGACGTGGAAATAGGTTCAATCACAGGCGGAGGTCGCTACGACAACCTCACGGGTATCTTCGGTATGCCTGGCCTTAGTGGCGTGGGCATCAGCTTTGGTGCCGACCGCATCTATGACGTACTCAATCAGCTCGAACTCTATCCCGAGGATACGGCACAAGGAGCGCAACTCTTGTTTATCAATTTTGGCGAAAAGGAAGCGGCATATTGCATGAGTCTTGCCCGTCAAACGCGCGCTGCCGGTATTTCTACGGAAGTTTACCCCGACAGTGTGAAAATGAAGAAGCAGATGAGCTACGCCAACGCCCAGCAAATCCCGTTTGTGGCCCTTTGTGGCGAAACGGAAATGCAGGAGAAGAAAGTGGCGCTGAAGAATATGCTCACGGGCGAACAGACTTCGCTCACCGTTGAAGAGCTCATCGAGAAAATCCGATAAGTTCCACTCGATGGCGCAAGGCTCTGTTGAGTCCGCCATCTCATACACATATTTCATTCCCCCTACGTTGTGTCGCCGCACTCGCGTATGGGGAATGTTTATTGTGAGGACACATCCGAGAGCAGAATAGAGCTTCTCGTGGATTTCTTCCTGTTTCCTATCAACAGCCCCTATAGCTATTCCTTATATATATAATGAAGTAGTTGTATATCCTACACCTCTGTTTGTCTAAAATATTGAAAGGCATACCCACTTCAAAGTGATTGATTTCTGAAAAGCGCAGAAAATAAGGTCAGTAAGGCTCTGGTGGAGCGCCGTTGTGCGAGAATCTATGGTTTTGAGCCACATTTCTATTTCAATAATTGTTAAACGTAAGCTGAGCATTGTTGTGTCGACTTTGCAAATAATAAAGAAAAAGTTTGTTTTTACTAATCTTATTATTTATTTTTGTCGCGAAAAGTGTAAAGCATGACAACTAAAAAGGACATTATTTACTATTCATATCTAATCTAACTTTAATTACAAACTTATGAGAAAAGTCTATACTTTTCTGGCATCTGCAGTGCTGTTTGCTGTTGGTGCCGTGAGCGCACAGGCGCAGAAGTATTACGACGTCCCAGGTTTTGAGAACCGCGAGTTCGTGACCGAAATCACTCCGGGACAGCAAGTAGTGCTTCATACTGCTAGTGCGGGTACACCTAACTACCTCAGTGGTTCGGTGAAGTCTGCAACTGCTGGCGAGAATGCTGTTTACGCATTCGAAGAGGCAGGTGCTGACTCTAAAGGCGTGATGACTTACTACCTGAAGCAGGTTAACACAGGCAAGTATCTGGAAGATCCTCAGTACGCTAGTGGCGTTGAGTATGTTTCTTCTACTGCCAAAGCTTTCCGCTTCTATGCTAAGCATCCCGAGAACTTCTATTACAAAGGCGAGACAGTTCCTTCTGACGCTGATGTAACAACTACAGCTGTTTATGACTCAGCTCACTACAACAAAGTAAAGCCTGAAGGTGCTTACATCTTCACCAACGTTGACTACGCTAACAAGCCTATCAATGCTGATAATAAGGTTTACTTCTCTCCTTGGTGGTCAGATGCTAAGACTGCTGCATTCTGGGGTTACCAGGATACTAACACTTGGTACGTTTACACTGTAACGGCTAAGGCTGGTAGTGCTCTCCTCGAGGCTGTAATCACTGACCTCTTCCCAAGTGGTACTAGCGAGCTCTATCCTACGGGTGAAAATGTAGGTTGTGTTTCTGAAGCACAGCAGAATGCTATGAAGGCTGCTTACGATGCTGCTGTTAACCAGCTCAACAACGGTGCAACCGATGCTACTGCTTGCGAGCAGAAAGCTGCTGAACTCAAGACCGCTTACGAAGCTTATATCGCTGCTCGTATTCCGATGAAGGCTGGTTACTACGTATTCACTAGCACAGGCCGTGGTGCTTCTGCTGGTATCTACGAAAAGGACAAGGCTCTCTACTGGATGAACTGGGAAGTTCCTACAACGTATACCATTGCTGATGCTGCTTACATCTGGAAGGTTTCTGCTGCTGAAGACAAAGACACTTATCGTGTTCAGAACTTCTTGTCAAAGAACTATGCTTCTAATGTACAAACTTCTACATTGGTTCAAACTGTTGCTGAAAACGCACCTGCTTACAAGTTCGTTTCTAGCGCGCTCGACGCTTCTAAGTTTGCTATCGGTCCTGTTAAGACTGGTAATTATGGTTTCCTCCACGAAGAGGGCGGTTCTGGTAAGGGTCGTATCGTAGGTTGGGAAGCTGCTTCCGAACCTTCTGCTTGGACAATCATCCCCGTTGCTGATGCTGTCATCACAGCTCTCGAATCTCAAGTTAAGGCTTATAACGACAGCGTTGCTCAGGCTCAGCTGAACATTAACTTCAAGAAGCTTTACAACAATGCAGCTGCTGCTTACACTGACAACAACTTCTACAAGCTCACTTCTGGTCAGAACCTCTCTGCTGATGGTTCTACTATCATGTTCGACGACCCAGGTAGCGCAACAGATGCTTCTCAGTTCTCTTCTAATGCTAAGGAAGCAAGCGAAGGTACTTTTGAAGGTCTCATCGACGGTATTGCTACAGCTACTTCTAGCCAGGGCAATAACAACTGGTACTTCCACACAGCTTGGAAGGGTACTATTGCTGAACCTCACTACTTGCAGGTTGAGTTGCCTTCTGCAATCCAGAATCCGCTCTTCCAGTTCGCTAAGCGTACCAATGCTAGCTACAACCACTTGAGAAGCTTCCGTCTCGAAGTTTCTAACGATACTACTGCAGGTTGGACTGATGCTGGCGTATTCGGTGTTAACTACAACCGTACAGGTGTAGTAGGTAACGATACTGTAAAGAACGCTGTAGCACTCGTAGGTGCAAACCTCTCTGCTGCTTACAAGTTCTTCCGCATCGTTTGTCTTGAGTCCACTGGTTCTCAGTCTTTGAATGGTTATGACTTCTTCCATATCGGTGAGCTCCGTATCTATGACGGCGCAACTGTAGATGCTGCTAAGTCAATCAATAGTGTTCTCGACGCTACTGCTAAGAACAATCTGAACAATCAGATGACTGCTGCTTTGGCTCTCATCAATGCAGGCACTGCTGTTACTCAGGCTCAGTATGATGCCCTCAAGGCTGCTTACGATGCTTATGTTGCTGCTGTTCCTAACAAGTCTAAGTTGACCAGCGCTATTGCTGAAGCAAAGGCTCAGGCTGCTGCTGCTGCTGAAGGCGAAGGTCTCGGTTTCTTCGAAGTAGGTGCTGGTGCACAACTCACTGCTGCTGCAGAAGCTGTTGCTAACCAGGTATCTGACGACGTGATGACTGCTGCTCAGATCCAGTCTCTCACTGAACAACTCAATACTGCTGTTGCTGCTTTCAACGCTAAGTTGCACATGCCTGAAAATGGTAAGTACTACTACATCAAGTGTGCTACTTCTGGTGAAGCTGCTAACAACTACGTTTACACTACTGATAATGGCAAGGCTCAGATCCGCTGGGGTGGTTTCGATGCTTCTAAGGGTAAGGATGCTCACCTCTCTGATGGTGCTCGTCTGAACTTCATCTGGAAGGCTGTTAAGAATGGTCCTAGCTCATATAGCTTCATGAATGCTGCAACAGGTACTTATATGGCAACTCAGCCAACTAACAACATGGGTATGTTCATGCGCCTCGATGCAGATTCATCTGCTATGAACCTGCGTTCTGCTAAGGTTGGTGGTTTGTTCAACTTCGTTCAGGCTGACAATGTATTTGCTAATGCTAAACCAGGTACTAAGACTGTTGTTACTTGGAACTCTGCTTCTGGTACAGACAACTCTGCTTTCTTCTTCGAAGAGGCTACTGACTGGAACCGCGCATACTACCTGGATATGACCTCTCCTGCTATCGTTACTCTTCCGTTCGACGTTCTCGACGCTCCTGAAGGTGGTAAGATCTACTTGCCTCTCGGTCTGAACAAGACAAAGGGTACAATGGAATTTGCTGAAGTTTCTGCTTCTGTTCCTGCTGGAACTCCGCTCTTAGTTGTTCCTAACGCAGGTGAAGAAGGCGTTGAGATTTCTCTCTCTGCTGCTTCTCTCGAGGCTATCAACTACACGCTGACTCCGGTTACTTATACGAATGCTACGACTGGTGCTGCATTCGCTGGTACTTTGGCTCCTGTTGCTCTTCCTGCAACGGCTGTTGTTCTCAACGCACAGGGTACTACCTTCCTCAAGGCTGAGAAGGACGCAACTAGCCGCGCTAACGATGGTTACTTCACTAACCTCGGTGAGTTCACTGGAAACGGTGACTACTCTGTAAACATTGACCCAGATCTCGTAACTGGTATCAATAGCGCAGTGCTCAACGTTGTGAAGTCTGGTAAGATCTATGATCTCCAGGGTCGTGAAGTTCAGAAGGCTCAGAAGGGTCTCTACATCATCAACGGCAAGAAGGTTCTCGTTAAGTAATTCGAGACATCTCTATAACTTTTCAGAAGGTCGCCCCAATGTGGGCGGCCTTTTTTGTTTCCTTTCTGTGAAGCCTCCTCTCTCGGAAAATGTTTAGCACATTTTCTCCCACTCGAGCGTTTGTTAATGCTCGAGCACAGTCGTCTGTTAAAATCAAAGAACAACCTTACAAAGAATCTTTCCTTGGAGTTTCTGAAAAAAAAGATCTAACAGAGGCGCAGTACTACAATATGCACCATCGTAAATATCCTTATTGCGTTTGAGAATACAATAAGGGCGTCGGCTGACAGAATAAGGCTGTCAGCTGATATCCTTATTGTATTTTTAGTTTGCTTCTACATAACTATAATTATGGCTTGCAGCCACTTGGAAGCCGTTGCGAAGCCCTCACTGCTTTTATGAACATTTTATTTTTTTTAGAAGTTAAGGGGCTAACTCTTTGTATATATTCGAAAAAGCTTATTATTGCTTGTTTTTTCTGCCTATAATCTGTATTTTAGCACCCCGAGAAAGCAATACTACACAAATAATTACCTATGAAACAAATCTCCAAGCACTTATTAGTGCTGGCAGGAGCAAGTCTTTCACTTTCGGCAGTTGCACAAGATGTGGACTATACGAAGTATCCAGACTACACTGCCGTAACGAAAGCTGACCCTACTTTGCGCGCGCGTAGAGGACCTACTCAGCGACCCGATCATGTGAATAACGGGGAATCTCGTTGTTTCCCTCCCGTTGTCAATCAGGACGGCGGTTCATGTGGTTCGGCCTCTCGTATTTATTACATGTTCACCTATGAGATCAACGCTTATAGGAATGCAGACGGCAAAAAGCCCGAGAACCAGTATCCCACCCACTTCACTTGGCTGCTTACCAATTCCAATTCCGGTAAGGAAGGAATGGCACGCGCCAATGGTATCCCCAATTCTGTGACTTATGGTGGTAATACCTATTCTCGCCTTTTTGGTAATCAAGTTTGCGAAAGCAATGATTTCGGTTGGATGCAAGGCTACGACAAATGGTTTGAAGCCATGCACAACCGCATTAGCCGCTCAGCCAATTTCCCTCTCTCTGTTGAAACAGAAGAAGGTCGTGAGGCTGTGAAAAACTGGCTCTGGAACCACAATGGCGACCCCGACTTTGAGGGACGTGGTGGTATCTGCGGTATCGGTGTGGCCAGCGGTGGCGACTGGAAACCTATTCCGTACACAGAAAAAAACAAAAGTATCGGTGTTGCTGGTAAGCAGTTTGTCAAGAGTTGGGGTAAGCAAGTGGACCACGCTCTTACCATTGTGGGCTACGACGACCGCATTGAGTTCGACCTCGACGGCAACGGTATAGCGGGCGAAAAGGACAAGGACGAAGTTGGCGCATGGATTATCGTCAACAGTTGGAGTCCTTGGTGGGCTAACAACGGTTTCATCTACTGCCCTTATAAGCACGCTGTTCCTGTTGGGACAAGCGGAGGCTACTATAAGCCCGAGATTTATTACGTTCGTAAGAACTATCGCCCGCTCAAGACTCTCAAAATCCGTATGGCTTACTCCAAGCGTAGTGAGTTGAGCTTGAAAGCCGGTATCGCAGCCGACACCTCAGCCACTGTGCCTGAACAGGAAATCCAGATGGAGCATTTCAACTATGCTGGTGATGGCGATGGCGACGGAGTAGATGCAGAAACTCCGATGTTGGGCCGTTGGGCAGATGGTGTCCACAAAGAAGCAATGGAGTTTGGCTATGACATAACAGACCTCTCCGGTGTGCTCGACCCCTCTAAACCCGCTAAATACTTCTTTGTTATCGATTCCAAGAGCACGGCTAATGGTGTGGGTAAAGTAGAAGCCGTTTCACTGATGGATTATACCCATGGCGAACCCGGTATCGAAATCCCATTCCCCCTCGGCAACGGCGTGGATATCAAAACACAGGGCGAACGCACTATCATCTCTTTCTCTGTGCCTGGCGAGTTTATAGCTAAACCGCGCAATGTGGTTTACGCTAACAACCAACTCACTTGGGACGACCCCGAAACATGTACTTATGCGCTCACAGGCTATAAGATTTACAAAGATGGCGTGCTGATGTCAACAGTGGGCAAGGATGTTCACACAGCTTCAGCAGCAGCAAGTGGCAACTATGCTGTAGAAGCTATCTATGACAACGAAGGTGTGGCAATGGCTTCCGCTCGCGTGGATGCTACGCCTACTGACTTCCATGGCACTACGGCTACTGCCGACTTCACGCGTAAGTTCTTCGGAGGTGGCATCCGCATCAAAGATCTCTTCAAGAAGACATACAAACAAGCAACTATTGAATACTGGCTCAGACCTATCGACTGTGTAGAAAATGGTCAGCAAGTGGGTCCAGGATGGGGCGACTTCCTCATCTGTGGCAATGCTCAGGGTCAAGTAGTCTTTGGTTGGGACAATAACAACAAGGCAACAACGCGTCGTAGCACGCTTCTGCCCAATGGTTGGAAGCACATCGCCATTGTTATCGACGGCAAGAAGGCTACAGCTTATATCAATGGCGTTAAGCAAGGCGAGGTGGCAGGACCTAAAGAAGGTCTTGGAGGATTCGGCGACTTTGTTGTAGGTCGTGATGGTAATGAAGGTATCCGCGGTGAGCTCAATGAAGTTCGCGTTTGGAGCACCGCTCGTTCACAAACACAGATTCAGCAGTATATGTACACGCAGATAGCGAACCCCGCAACCGAACCAGGACTCTTGGCTGAAGTAACAATGGACGAACCAGCTGATCAAGCGCTCACCGATAAGGCAAACAACCACGTGATTGAGCTGATTGGCAAGACACCATTACGTTTGCTCAATACCAATTGCAAAGATAAGCGTACACTCAAAGCCGATTTCTCCTTCCCTCAAGGCACTGTATATAGCAATGCTGCTGTACAGCTCGTCAATGAATCAGCAGGTAACGCTGTGAAATTCAACTGGACAGTGAAAGACGGTAGTAAGACCACTAACTACAATACTCCCGAGCCTTCAGTAATCTTCCAAACTGCTGGTGAGAAGACGGTTTCTCTCCGCGTTGAGGACGCTACAGGTAAAGCCGACTCTCTCACTAAGAATGTAACCGTTGTTTCTCAGAATCTTCCGAAAGCTAACTTCTTCGGTCCTGAGGAGGTTTACATCAATACGCCTGTGACTTTTGTCAACCAGTCTTCTCCTCTCGAAGGCGTTAAGTATGCGTGGACAACAGAGGGAGCTGACAAGAATGCGTCAACCTCTCAGCACTTCTCCACTACTTATAAGACTCCTGGCGTTTATGACGTGAAACTGACCGTTACGAATGGTGCAGGTTCTACGGAATGTGTTCATAGAATCAATGTTCTGAACCTCCATCCGATTGTAAACTTTGAAGTAGAGAAGGGTGCTGTTCGTCGTAACACTTATGTGCGTCTGACCGACCGTTCACAGCACGATCCAACGCAATGGCACTGGGAAATCTCTTCTGCCGACACTGTGATCGTTCATGAAGGAACGCTCCGCGGCTATCGCTTCACCGAACCTGGTCGCTACGACATCCGTCTCGACGCTGGTAACGATTGCGGTTGGGGCACTTACACACTCCGCAATGCAGTGGAAGTGAGCAACGAAGATCCTAAGACGGGTCTCAACTTCAAGGGGGTTGCTTCTGAATATGTTAGCTTCGATAATCCGTTACCAACGACTGGCAACAACGATATCACTATCGATTACTGGTTTAACGCACAACCTGTTTCAACTTACAACAACCAGGTGGGCGACCAGAATTTCTACACGCGCGCACTCTATAATGGTAGTGTGCTCCTCACCATCGGTGACAAGCACTACACCTCTTGCGCTAACTTCTATCGTGTAGGCGAATGGCACCACTATGCCTTTGTCTTCAGCGGAGAATACTGCAACCTCTATCGCGACTGTCAGCTCATCGAGCAGATCAAGATTGGCAACGTTAATCTCCGTCAGAACCTCCCCGCTAAGTTCCGCCTTGGTAGCGCAGAAGCTCCTATGAAGGGTATTCTCGATGAATTCCGTATTTGGAACTCTGCTCTCACGAAGGAACAGTTGCACGCACTCTCTAATCAGAGTATTAAGAAGGTGGCTGATGCAGAGCGTGACCACAACCTGGTGCTCTACTATCAGTTCAACCAGAGTGGTGGCGATGTGGAAGATGCCGCTAGCGGTGCTCACACAGGTAAGCGCGTAGGCTTCGGCCCTGATGGCGATGCTTGGAGCAATTCTATCGGTGCTTTCTGCCTCTCTAAGAACGGCGTTCAAGAAATCACTGAAAAGTATCTCACTAACTACAAGCGTCCGTTCTTCTATACGAGCGAAACAATCAATAAGGCTTACGGCTCACGCTTTGCAGGTCTTGAAATTGGTACGCAGCGTTCTGGCTGGCAACAAGAAAATGTTGCTACTGTGGGCGATGTTAAGATGAGCTTCTTTGTTGACCGTGAGCAGAATGATCTCCTCTCTCTCATGACAGGTGCACTTGCTTTCGCCGACTCAGCAAAGAATCTGAAACTCTATCAAACCATCACGCTGCCGGCTGGCTACTACACGTTCGGTATGATTCCTCACGACTTCACTGGCGTTAATGGTTCTTACCTCGTTGTTAACAAGGGCGCAAGTCTGCCCGATGCTAAGCAGTTGCAGAAGGCTATCGCCTCTACAGGTTTGCACAATATGGAAGTCAACTTCCGTTTGCCAGAAGAAACAGAAGTTTCTCTCGGTTTGCTCTGCAACACGAGTGGTTACACAATGTTCAACGTGAATCGCTTCTATCTGAATCGTAAGGGTTCTAACGATAACTGGACTTACACGAGCGTTGATACTCCGGAAATCACTCCTGCTGAAACTGAAGCTCCCGTTGTTTACGACCTCCAAGGTCGCCGCGTGGAGAAAGTACAGCAAGGTTTGTATATCGTGAACGGTAAGAAAGTCTTTGTAAAGTAAAGACCCAATAACTCCTTAAGGCTATTTGTAGCCACAAACACATTACACCTGAGAAAGTGTAGCGTTTGTGGCTACTTTTTTATTCCTCCTTTTAGTACTAAAGAAGGCGTGTGTAGTGAGCGGAAAATATCAAAATGTTCTCCTAAAGCTATGAAAGTAAGGACATAAACTGTAAACTCTTAAAAAATGTTGTGCTTGTCTGAAATAATTGCTTACTTTTGCATTCAGATAATGCTATAATATTTTTCAGATAACTCGTTTAGTTGGAATAAAAGGAAACTATTCAAACCTAATAAATAAAACCAATTATGAAGAAGTTTTACAACTTGAAGATGATGCTCCTCGTAGCTCTTTTGAGCCTCGTTGGAGTGAGTGTTAATGCGCAGGAGGTAGCGTACAAAACGCTTGATTTTGCGCAGGCAGAAATGGAATCTTGTGATCAGTACGATCAAAAGTGGACGGCTACATTTAGTGATGATACTTGGGTAATGAATGCTTTCAGTAATTATAGTAATGTATGGAAATATGTTAAATGTGGTTCACACAAGGAAGAAAGTACAGCAACCATTACTACTGGTACTGCCTATGAAAAAGCATTAACTAAAGTTGTTGTAACTATTGATAAGATCACTACGAATTTAGTTAAAAATATTCAGTTGCAGATTTCTAATGATACCGCATTTAGTAGTCCAACTACCATTACTGCTCCTATTTCAGATCTGAAGGCAGGAGATTTGGTATTCGCTATTTCCGCGCCCCGAGCTAATGCTTACTATCGACTTGTTTTTAATTGCAAGAAACCTTCTAATAAGAAGAGTAAGAAAAATGGCTATGTTCAAATCTCAAAGATTGTTTACTATGCAGCTGCTTCAGCAGAGAGTCATGATGTTAAGGTGAACATCGGTGCAACAGGTTATGCAACTCTCTATTATAGCGATCGTGCGCTCGTTGTTCCTGAAAATGTATATGCATACACTTATAAAGTTACAAACGGCAAGTTGGACGAAAGCTATCTTTACAATGCTGGTGAAACAATTCCTGCTGCTACAGGCGTAGTGCTCAAGGCTGCTCCTGGCGAATATACTTTTGCCGCTTCTCAGAACGCTGGCGATGTAGATGCAGACAACCTTCTCAAGGGTTCTGACGAAGCTGCACTGACAACTGGTGGTGCTGTTTACTATAAGCTCTCTCTGAACAAGGCTGGTGACGCTAATTCTGTAGGTTTCTATTATGGTGCTGCTGATGGTGCTGCTTTCACCAATGGTGCTCATAAGGCTTATCTCGCCCTCCCCGCAGCAAGTGGTGTGCGCGCTTTCCTCTTCAATGGAAATACTACTACAGGCATCCAGAACGCAACAGCTAACAACGCTGCTTCTCAGGTTTACGACCTCCAAGGTCGCCGCGTTCAGAGCGCACAGAAGGGCCTCTATATCATCAATGGTAAGAAGGTTCTCGTTAAGTAAGAAGTATAAATAGCTAAATCTTATAAAGAATATGAAGGTATATATCAAACCAGCATCTGTTGAATACAGTATTTTCGTAGAAACAAGTCTGATGCTCTCTGCGAATAATGAAGTAGGTGGTCCCCAGCTCACTCGTCAGCATGGTTCATGGAACAGCGAAGACTGGAACGAAGAAGAAAACTAAAAATACCTATCTCCCTCTACAGCATTAGCTTGTAGAGATGGTATTTACAAATACATTCTAAGAAAGGAGGCGCATCATTGATGCGCCTCCTTTTTGCATGATAGTAGCTCCCTGAACGAGCAATCAAGTGGGATGAGTAATACTAGTGAGGATCGTATCTTCTTATTGTTTTCCTTATTGCGTTTGAAAACACAATAAGGATGTCAGCTCACGCCCTTATTGTGTTCTCAAAAGCAATAAGGGTATTTACCGCTTTCTGTATTCTTTCTGTTTCCCTCCAGCGTATGTTTCACCACAGCTCCATTTGGTCAAGTGTTCTATAAAAAATGTCCGCAAAGCCTATATTCAGACTTTGCGGACAGATAAGTTTATGCTTCCGTGCGATTCACGACAGAAGCACGACGGAAAGAGATGCTGCTTTGTGGGCAGCATTCTCTAATAGATTCATTAAGCCGTCATTTTGTTGAGTTTCTTCAAGAGTGCGAACATCACGAGGGCACTGACAAGGCAGAGAGCAATCAGAATGCCCCAGTTGTACATCAGTGGGATGCGGTTCCAAAGCATTGAGGGGATAGAGCTTAGGTAGTTACCAATGGCTGTTGCCACAAACCAGCCGCCCATCATCAACCCCTTGTATTTGGGAGGAGCCACCTTGCTCACAAAGGAGATACCCATGGGCGAAAGTAGCAACTCAGCCAGCGTGAGGGTGAAATAGGTGGAGATCAGCCAGCTTGGTGAAAGGATGCTTTGTGTCTTGTCGCCCAAGTCCATCGGAGAAATCAAGTTGGTAGATGCCAATGTGATGACAGCAAAGCCCACTGCTGCTACGAACATACCCAAAGCAATACGTGCGGGAGCGCTCACCTCATGTCCCTTCTTTGCCAAGTAGCCGAAGAAGAGCATGCTAAACGGTGTCAGTGCAACGACGAAGAAGGGGTTGAACTGTTGGAAGTCGGACGGCTGCGACATGGTGGGATCTTCCATGTTCATGAAGAGAGCGATAGCTCCAGCCCATGCCAGAAGTGTGACAACACTGCAAAGCACCTTATTCTTTCCCGTCTTCGCTTGGAAAGTGCCGATACCTGTGTACACAGAAAGAGCAATCAAGGCCAAGCTGAAGATATTGAACCAGATACGCATCGAACCAGATACGGAGAGATTGGTGTATTTCTTAGCAAAGAAAGTCAGTGCAGAACCGTTCTGGTGGAATGCCATCCAGAAGAAGATAACCACGCCGAAGACGAGCAGGAGGGCAACAATGCGATCTCTGGTTTGTTTCGGAGTGAGTTCTTCCATTTCCTGCTTAGATTCCTTAGCCTGTTTAGCAGTGATGTCAGCATGTTTGAACCAGCCGCGGAAGGCAAAGTACACAACGGCGGAGAAAATCAGCGAAATACAAGCCACACCGAAGCAAAGACCGTAGGCACCATATAAAGCCTTGAGATAAGCCGGATCTTGGTTCGCTGCATCATAAACGAAGCCATACTGACCTAAATAGAGATTCGTAATCCATTTGGCCATTGAGGGGGCAAACATAGAGCCGAGATTGATAGCCATATAGAAGAGGCTAAAAGCTGAATCGCGGCTGGATGCGTACTGCGGGCTGTCGTAAAGATTACCTACCAGTACTTGCAGATTGCCTTTGAAAAGACCCGTACCCAGCGATACGCAAGCGAGACCTGCAAACATGGCAATTTTGCCCATTTCATCGGCGCCTGTTGGGATAGCCAGTCCGAGATAACCAAGGAACATAGTGGCGAAACCGAGGGTGACACACTTGCCGTAACCAATCTTGTCGGCCAGCATACCTCCGAGGAGTGGAGCAAAATACACTACAGCGAGGAAGATGGCGTAGACTTGTCCTGCTTCTGACTCTGTCCATCCAAACTTGGCCTGCATGAAAAGCGCGAAGATGGCAAGCATCGTGTAATAGCCGAAGCGCTCGCCTGTGTTGGCCAAAGCCAACGCATACAATCCTTTTGGTTGATTTTCAAACATACTTTGTTTTGTTGTGGTTAGAAATTATTTTGAATTGATTTTAGTTGCTGAAATGGTAAGGGAACACGAATTTTACGAATTAGGCGAATGGAGCGAATTTATTTTATTATAAATATTTTCATTCTTTCTAAAGTTGTAAAAAGTGACGTATTTATTTTGAATTGATTTTAGTTGCTGAAATGGTAAGGGAATACGAATTTTACGAATTAGGCGAATGGAGCGAATTTATTTTATTATAAATATTTTC
>NZ_DBHHRH010000011.1:52904-86822 GCF_057240785.1 Alloprevotella sp.
AGGGAATACGAATTTTACGAATTAGGCGAATGGAGCGAATTTATTTTATTATAAAAGGTTTCATTATTTCTAAAGTCATAAAACGAGGTGTATTCTGCGAATATAACGAAGTTGTATAAATTTTACCAAATAGGACCTTCTTATTTTATGATTCCATGGATGATTTTCTTGAAATCAAGGGAGCTTTCGCCAAAATTGATGAGGAGTCCACAATTTTTATTGGTTGCTTTGAGATAATTCATAACTTGTGCATGGTGTTCTGGTGCCAGATTTTTTGTAGCCTTTATTTCTACAATGATTTTATCGAAGCATAGAAAATCTGCTACATAGTGTTTTTGAAGCGTAATACCATTATAGTTTATTCGGAGTTCTTTCTGCTCCTCAAAAGGGATTCCACATTTTTTCATCTCAATGGAAAGGGCTTCTTGGTAGACTCCTTCCAAGAACCCACAGCCTAAGATGCTGTGTACAGTCATTGCAGCTCCCACTATTCGGTAGCATTCTTTCCAATAGATTCTATCGTCCTTCTGAAGAAGCAATGTTTCCATTTTTTGTGTATATGTATTTCGTTTTATAGTGAAAGCGTTTTCGCCCCAAATTGCAGAACTCCGTGCATTGGCGTAATCCTGCTGATATAAACATCTTTCGAAAAATTCGAAAAATTCGAAAAATTCGTGAAATTCGTGTTCCCTTTAGGACTGGCTCTTATTCGCCTTTTTCCCGCTTTCCAATTCCTCCTTCAGAAACTTCGCGGTGTACCCTTTACCTTGTTTCACGACTTTTTCGGGAGTGCCGGTAGCCACTACACAGCCACCGCCACGGCCGCCATCGGGCCCCATGTCTATGAGGTAGTCCGCCGCCTTGATAACGTCCAAGTTGTGCTCAATCACGATGACCGTATTTCCACGATCCACAAGACGATTCAATACGTCGAGCAGCACGCGGATGTCCTCGAAATGAAGCCCCGTAGTAGGCTCGTCGAGAATGTAAATGGTCTGCCCCGTATCGCGCTTGCTCAGTTCTGTTGCCAGTTTAACACGCTGACTCTCACCACCAGAGAGCGTCGTGCTGCTCTGCCCCAGTTTGATGTAGCCAAGGCCTACGTCCTGCAACACCTTTATCTTGTGCAGAATCGTGGGTACGTTCTCGAAGAACTCCACCGCGTTGTTGATTGTCATGTCCAGCACGTCGGCAATGCTCTTACCTTTGTAGCGCACTTCAAGCGTTTCGCGGTTGTATCTCTTACCGTGACACTCCTCGCAAGGCACGTAAACATCCGGCAGGAAGTTCATCTCGATAGTTTTGTAGCCATTGCCCTTACATGTCTCGCAGCGACCGCCCTTCACATTAAAGGAAAAACGCCCCGGCTTGTAGCCGCGCATCTTAGCCTCGGGGAGTTCCACGAATAAGTTGCGAATGTCGGAGAATACACCCGTATAGGTTGCCGGATTAGAGCGTGGCGTGCGTCCCAGCGGACTCTGATCCACTGCCACCACCTTATCCACATTGTCGATACCCTCCAGCTTTTCGTACTCCAGCGGGTTGCGCAGAGAGCGGTAGAAGTGTTGCGAGAGGATAGGTAGGAGCGTGTCGTTGATGAGCGTAGATTTTCCCGAACCAGAAACGCCCGTTACGCAGATTAGCGTACCCAGCGGAAAATCTACTTTAACGCCTTTCAGATTGTTACCCTTTGCCCCGATGAGGCGCAGCGTCTTTCCATTGCCTTTCCTGCGCTCGACCGGAATTTCTATGGCGCGTTGACCGTTCAGATAGTCCGCCGTCATGGTGTTGCGGTGCAACATTTCTTTCGGCGTACCCTGATAAACCACTTCTCCACCCAGTCGGCCAGCGCGTGGCCCCATGTCTACGATATAGTCCGCCGCCAGCATCATATCCTTATCGTGTTCAACGACAACTACCGTGTTGCCGATGTCGCGCAGCTCTTTCAGAGAATCAATCAAGCGCACATTGTCGCGCTGATGCAAGCCGATGCTCGGTTCGTCAAGGATGTAGAGCACATTGACCAATTGCGACCCGATTTGCGTAGCCAAACGGATGCGTTGGCTCTCTCCGCCCGACAGTGTCATCGTGGCGCGCGACAGCGAGAGGTAGTCAAGTCCCACGTTGAGTAAGAACTTGAGGCGTGTGCGTAGTTCTTTGCAGATTTCGTGCGCAATGGACGCGTTGCGTGTGTCCAAGCGTTCTTCTACACCATCCAGCCATTCGTAGAGCTGACTGATGTCCATGTGGCTCAGTTCTGAAATGTTCTTGCCATCGATGCGGTAGGAGAGAGCCTCCTGGTTGAGGCGCTGGCCGTGGCAGGTGGGGCACACAGCTTCGCGGGAGAACTGCTCCGCCCACTTCTGTGCCGCCGCCGTCATCTCAGCATCGGCCATTTGGCGGATATATTTCACCAATCCATCGAAGTCCACATAATGGTCGTCCGTTGTATGCATGATGGAGCCTGGAATATGTAAGCGCTCCGTTGTCCCGTTGAAGATGTCGTCCATGGCCTCGTCGGGAATCTCCTCGATGGGAGTTTTCAGTGTGCAGTCGTATTTCAGTAGTAGCGCTTCAATCTCCCAGAAGATAAGCGCATTACGGTATTTTCCCAGCGGAGCCAGACCGCCATCGCGAATACTGAGTTTCGGATTGGGAACTACTTTCTCGCGGTCGATCACACTGATGTAGCCCAGTCCCTTACACTTCGGGCAAGCACCCTGTGTAGAGTTGAACGAGAAGTTGTTAGGAGCAGGTTCACGATAGGAGATACCCGAAACAGGATCCATCAAGAGTTTGGAATAGTAGCGTGCTTCGTTCGTGGCGTTGTCCAGCACCTGAATGAGACCTTGTCCTTGTTGCATCGTGGCGCGAACACTCTTTTCCAGTCGCTCACGATCCTTTTCTTGCACCGCCAGTTTGTCCACCACCACTTCTATGTCGTGGTTTTTGTAGCGGTCCACTTTCATGCCGCTCACCACCTCTTTCAGTTCGCCATCTATGCGTACCGTGAGAAAACCCTTTTTGCGGACACTCTCGAAGAGTTCGCGATAGTGTCCCTTACGGCTGCGCACGAGCGGCGCAAGCAGATACACCTTGTGGCCTTCATAGCGTTCGAGAATAAGGTCTACTACCTTTTCCTCCGTATATTTCACCATCTTCTCACCACTCACATAGGAGTAGGCCGTACCTGCTCGCGCAAAGAGCAGACGCAGAAAATCGTAGATTTCCGTCACCGTCCCCACCGTAGAGCGGGGATTCTTGTTCGTCGTCTTCTGTTCGATGGAGATAACTGGGCTGAGTCCCGTGATTTTGTCCACATCCGGGCGTTCCAGATTGTCGAGGAAATTGCGAGCATAAGCCGAGAATGTCTCGATATAACGCCGCTGACCTTCGGCGTACAACGTATCGAAAGCCAGCGAACTCTTGCCCGAACCGCTCAGGCCTGTGATGACACTGAGAGAGTGGCGCGGGATGCGCGCATCTATATTTTTCAGATTGTGGACGCGAGCGCCCCATACTTCTATCCAATCTTGCTGATCCATGTCTTAGGATTGTTTTCTCTTTGTTTTAGTTTGCTGTTTGGCAGAATTGTCCGCCCGTTGTGTTTCTCAAAGCTATTTGGGCCTTTCCCGTTTCTGCCCCTTATGGGGTTACGCCGCTTGTTCCCTCTTGGTAACCACGCAGCAGGTTGATGGTCTTTCGGATGTTGTAGTTGCGGCCGTCCGCTCCCTTAGCTTGAATATGGAGGAAGTAAGCCCCATCGGGCACGTCGTTGCCGTTGCTCCTGCCGTCCCATCCCTGCGTGATGTCGGTCCATTCAAACAGCTTTTTTCCCCAACGGTTGAAGATCATTCCTTTGAAAGAAACAATACTCTGGTAGCTATCCTTCACCTTGAAAATGTCGTTGATATTGTCGCCATTGGGAGAAAAGGCATTGGGAACTTCTAACTTAGACTCTGAAATGGAAATCTTGAAGGGCGAATCCATCTTATACTCGATGGTGTCAGTGCCCTGCACAAAGGAAACAATCAGTTCCACCGAGTAAGACCCACTCTTATTGAACGTATATTCCGTATTTTCATCGTAACGAATCAAGAAAGGAGCTTGTTCTCCTTCCTTTGTGAAGCGCCATTCATAAAGCGCGGTGTAGCCTCCTAAGTTCTGCGGCTGTGCCAAGAATTTGGCTTGCATCGGAGCATTGCCGTTATAGTCAGTAGCTTCTTCGTTTTCCATTTTGTCACCCGTCACTCGCATGATAGGGTTTGCTGTAGGCTGAGAATTATCTGCAAAAACAGTCATTGGGAGACAGCAGAAAATGGTCAACAGAGCAAAAAAGATGTTTCGTACCATAACCTAAATGATTTATCTTGCAAAGATACTAAAAAACTTTGTCCGTTCCGAGTATTCCCTTTCCCTGCAATAGTAGTCCCTCTCTTTCTTAGATTTTTTAAGAAGTTTGGGGTAAAAAGGTCTACAATGTTTGTTCTGCTGAATATCTCTAAAGCTTTTGTGTGCCTTTGAAACTCTAAAAACTGTCTGATAACTTTACAATCTCTTTTCTCCTTCTAGCTCACCGAAGAGTATCTCCTGCTCTTTTCTTCCCTTATTTCCCACGTTCTTTTCTCGTTTCTTTCGAAAAAACTCTTTGTTTTGTACTTCATTTTGTGCTGAAAAGCCATTTTTCGCTTAAAAACACTCTTATTTTTGTCCTTTTCATCGAAAAATACAATAAGGAAATTCTTCGATCTCCTTATTGTGTCAGCCAGTACAATAAGCGCGTCAGCTGGCATCCTTATTGCATTTTCGAACACGCTTATAATGCCTGTCTTCAGCTGAGTAAAATTCTCTAAACTTCTTTTTCATTTTTGAATTTCAAACGATTTTCGGTATCGAAAAATGCGATATAACTTGACATTGTTGCTTTCTCTGAATGCATATAAAATAGTACAGCTTCTCAAGCTAGTTCATTCCGATCGATTCGCCTCATATCCTTGCAATTTTGTTAAAGAAAAAGAACACAAACTTCCATGCAGAAGTTTGTGCTCTTGGTTCATTGTCTGTTACAATGTTTGTGTTGGTTAATGGAGACAAAGGCTCGTACCTTTGACGCGCTGCAAAAGTAAACAATTTTAAGTGAAAAACCAAAAACGCTTATTACGTTTAACAAAAGGAGGTCTCAACCCTCAAGGAATCACTTCTTGCTGATACAAGAAATAAAGTGAGCTGACTCTCTGCAGATGCTGCTTATCGACACAAAATGAATGCTTTTTGTTTTTTTATAAGTCAAAAGTTGTAGGAAAGGTGTAATAATTGTTAGGTTTGCATTATTAAAGCGAAAAAACAATCTACTCACTATAATGAAAAAGATTCTATTACTTATGTTTTGTTCATTCTTCTCTCTCTCCGTCATGGCTCAAACTTATGAAAAGATGTGGGCCAATGTGGAGGCGTATGGGAAGAAAGACTTGCCTAAATCCGCGCTGGCCGAAGTCGACAAAATTCGGCAGAAAGCCATGGCGGAAAAGAATGATGGGCAGCTGCTCAAAGCCATGCTTACAGCACGAATGCTCCACGAGGAGGTTTCTCCCGATTCGGGGAAAGTTGCTGTAGAGCAGATGGAGACTGCGCTCGCCCGCGAAACTCGTCCGCTCCAGCGCGCAATGTGGCAAAATGCTTTGGCGCGCTATTTCGCTGAAATCACGGGCTATGATGAGAGCGACACGGTGGCCGTTCGCAAGCGCGCCGAATATCTTCGAGCATCGTTGGCGGATATAGATCTCTTGGCACGTGCTGATTATCGGCCCTATCTTCCTGTGCTGGAAGAGGGAAAAGATAGCAAGTACTATCACTATGATCTCCTTCATGTGCTTTCCAATATTCAGGGACGCATTTCGCTGGCTATTCCTGAGGAAGAATCTGCACAACTCTTGCAGCGCATTGCCGACTACTACACCGCGGCTGGCAATCGAGAGGCTGCATTGCTGACGCGTTTGAATCGCTTAGACTTTGTTGCTACCAATTCGTCTGAATCGCTGACAAAGAACCGCCATTTCATCGAGCTTATGAAGATGAAGGAAGAGTATAAGGATTTGCCGCTGAATGTGGAGACCTACAAAAAACTTGTATCGCTTACGGGTTTTAATAGTACTGATGACCGAGACTCCATCTTTTATGATTTGGCGCAAGAAGGTATCAAACGCTATGGCAAGATGAAAGAAGCGAACGAGTTGCGCAACGTAATCGGGGAAATGATAACTCCATTTTTCTCTATAGAGAACATAAAAGGCGTAGTATATCCCGATGAAACCGTTAAAATAAAGCTCTCTGTCCGCAATCGTACAACTGCAAAAGTTTGTATGTATCGTTTGAATAAAACGGCCAAAGATGTTTATAATAACGATATAGAGGCAAAGGATCTGAAAGGTTTGCAGGCTCTAAAAACCTATGATCTGACTTTCCCCAAAGCTGCGCCTTACAGGGAAGTGAAGGACTCTCTTTCTTTTAGTTTTTCTGAACCGGGCATCTATGCGCTTGCGCTGGTGGAGAATAATAAGCCCGTCGAGACGAAGTTAATCCATGTTTCGCGCGTGTTCCCTGTGAAGTTGCCCTTGCCTGATGGCCGCCAACGCATCACTTTTGTCGATCGCAAAAGCGGTACGCCGCTCTTGGGTGGAAAGCTCGTAATCTTCACGGGAAATAATGATGTGTTGCAACAGAAAGAGGCTTCTTCTCCCGATGAAAAGGGAGATTTCTATGTGGCACGTTATACTCATTATAATGACTTATATTTTGCACAATATAAGGATGATGCCTATTATCCGCTCTCTAATCTATATGGATTTGCTCAGTATGAAAAAATAAGAAAACATGAAATCACAACTCATGTCTTTACCGACCGAGCTATTTATCGGCCAGGACAAGAAGTGAGTGTTGGCGTGTTGGCTTATCAGCGTGATGAAGACTCCACCAAAGTGCTTGCAGATGCAGAAGTGCATATCACATTGAGTGATGCCAACTGGAAAGAGTTGGAAACACTGAAGCTAAAGACGGATGCAATGGGCGTTGTCAATGGCACGTTCCGTCTGCCGGAAAATACCTTGTCTGGTTGGTTCCATATCAATACAGTTATCAATGGACATGGTTGCGGTTCGTCGGAATTCCGTGTGGAAGAATACAAACGTCCGACCTTTGAAGTGAAGCTCGAAAGCCCCCAAACGAAGTACGCTTTGGGAGATACAGTCCGAATGCAAGGAACGGCACTTACCTATACCGGACTTCCTGTGCGAAACGCCCTCGTCCAGTTTACGGTGAAACCATGGTCGTGGATAGATGAAGACCTAGAGGAACAAACCGATACCGTAAAGACCGATGAATACGGCCGTTTCGTCTTACCAGTAGTACTTACTTGCGACCCAGAAACTCGGAATGAGGGTGACTTCAACTACTATCACTACACCGTTGAAGCCAATGTGACCGCTGAAAATGGCGAGACCGAAACGGGCACAGAAACACTCTATGCGTCCACGCGTGCCAGTTGGCTCGAATCAGATTGGCCTTCTTCCATCTGCAAAGAGCATTTGAAGAATGTGAAGATTGAGTTGCTGAATGCTGCACGTAAGACATTGGATGGTGAAGGTACTGTAGATATTGCTGGTATTGCGGGAAATGTGGCTCACTTCTCCTTTAAGTCAGGTCAGAAGTTTACGCCCAATGATTTGCTCAATCTTCCTTCGGGCGAATATAAGCTCACGGCAAAAATGGAGGGAGCTGAGGATTTGAATGTTCAATTCCTTCTCTTCTCCGAAAAGGACACTCGCCCAGTAGGTAAGGATATTTGTTGGTGGTACGTTCGTCCCAACGAAGACGGCAGTGAAGCTTTCGTTATGCTGGGTTCTCCTCGCAAGGATGTTACAGTCTTCTATGACGTAGTAGCAGGTGCGAAATTGTTAGAAACTCGTCGTATTAAACTCGACGATTCCATCGAACATTTCAACCTTAAATACAAATCAGAATATGACGAGGGTGCGCAGGTAAGTTTCTTCTTTGTGCAGGATGGCGAACTCTATTCTCATAGTCTCCGTTTGAGCAAACCAGCGCCTAATAAGCAACTCAATCTCCAATGGTCCACTTTCCGCAGCCAGTTGTTGGCAGGACAGAAAGAAACCTGGAAGCTCAAGATTACACGCCCCAACGGAGCGCCCGCTGATGCTTCGTTGATGGCTTGCCTTTATGACGCCAGTCTCGATAAGTTCCAACCCAACAAGTGGGACTTTGAGTTGGATTTCTTCCGCAATATTCCGACGCCTAAGTGGACATCAGCTTACGAAGGAACGAAAGATCTTTATTTTGCGAAGGATCTTGTCCGTTTGGATGAAAAAGATCTTGATTTCACAGTATGGAATCAAAATCTTTTCGATGAGTATGCAACCAATTATATGGAGCATTTTACAGATCGTGTAGCTGGAGTGAAAAAGGTTAGGTTGATGAAAATGGAAGAGCCTGTTATGGAGCTGAAAGAAGTTGCAGTTGTGGGCTATAGTGCATCTAAGAAGAACGCTGATATGGCTGAGGCAGACTCTGTGGCTGTTGATTCTGTTGATGAAGACAAAGCTCTCACCATTCGCTCCAATTTTGCTGAAACGGCCTTCTTCAAGCCTGCACTTCGCACGGATAAGAACGGCGAGGTGGTGCTCACCTTTACGCTACCGCAGAGCTTGACAACGTGGAACTTCATGGGTTTTGCTCACGATGCCGCAGTGAACTACGGCTTGCTCACGGATGAGATTGTGGCACGCAAGGACTTTATGGTGGAGAGTAATACGCCGCGCTTTGTTCGCGAAGGCGACCGCTTCACAATTCCAGTTACTGTACGAAATCTTTCCGAACAGGAAGAACGTGGAAAGGTAATGTGCGAGTTACTTGATGCACGCACGGAGAAAGTCGTGGCTACTAAAAAGGCCGATTTCATCGTAGAAAAAGATGGCGAGAAAGCACTTTCTTTTACGTTTGATGCTACGAATGATTATCCCGTTTTGCTCTGCCGCATCATAGGCGAAGGCAAGAAGTTTAGTGATGGCGAAGAAAAATTGATACCTGTCTTGGCCGATCGCGAGCAAGTGATAGAGACCGTGCCGTTCTCTATGACGGAGGCAGGCACGAAGACGTTGCAACTCGACACGATTTGGTCCAATTCATCGAAGATTTCAGATCGCCGTCTGACGATAGAACTTAGTTCTAACCCCACATGGTATGCCGTTTCGGCTCTGCCAGTGCTTGCCAATGCAGAGTGCTTCAGTTCTCCATCATGGGCAGAACGTTACTACGCTCTCTCCTTGGCAAAATATATTGCGGACAAGAATCCTGAGATTCGCAAAGCTGCGGAAGCTTCCACTTCAACAGCGTGGGCAGAGGTGCTGAAGAAAAATCCAGATCTCAAGCAGATGTTGCTCAACGAAACGCCGTGGGTGAATGCTGCTGATGAGGAAGCCGAGCGCGCCTCTCAACTCGCTACGCTCTTTGATGAGAAAGCCAACGCCGACAAAATAGCTTCGGCGATGGATATTCTTTCCGATATGCAGCGCAGCGACGGCGGTTGGGGCTGGTTTGCAGGAATGCCGTCCAACCCCTTTATCACATCTGAAGTTGCCACACTCTTGGCGCGTGTTCAAGTACTTAATAATGTTTTTCCAGCACAAAGCAATCTGCAGCGCGCTATGGACTATCTGAAAAACGAGATGGCGAAGCGTGTGAAAGAAATGAAGGCGGAAGAAAAGAGAACCAAGCAAACTGTGGAGGCCGACGAGCTGACGTATCGCTATCTCTATTTGTGCGCGATATTAGGTATGGATATCGATGCCGATGCAAAGTATCTGCTCGATAAGATAGCTCGCCCCGATTTCAACCTCACGATGTACGGTAAAGCGATGTCGGCTATCACTTTGGCGAAGTTGGGAAAATTTGCAGCCGCTAATGATAATATGGAGAGTTTGCTCGAACATACCGTTCACAAAGAGGGAATGGGCACTTATTTTGATACAGATCGTGCTCAGATGAGTTGGAACGCCTATCGCATTCCTACGCAGGCTGCCGCCATAGAAGCCATGGTTCAGTTCTATCCTTCCACAGACGAACGACTGCAACAAATGTGTTTGTGGCTGATGCAGGCCAAACGCACGCAGATGTGGCCCACCAGTCGCGCCACAACTGACGCGCTCTTCGCTCTTCTTATCAACGCGAAAAAGACTTCAACTGTGTGCAATCTTTCCGAAGATACTCCTCTATATTATACGCTCCGAAAAGGAAACAATATCCTCGCTGTCAACGCTAAGAGTCAAGCTACTGAGCCGAAGGGCGTGGGCTACTTCCGCCAGAGCTTTGACAATCCGAAACAACTCAGTGCCGACAATATCCAGATTCGTAAAACGGGTTCAGGATTAGCATGGGGCGCAGTCTTCGCACAGTACACAGTGCCCGCTTCCGATGTGAAAGCCACCGGCAAAGGCCTGTTCGTGGAACGCCGCTTTGAGGTGCAGCGTGGCAAGCAGTGGCAACCCATTGCTGAAGGAGTGATGCTGAAGAAGGGAGACCGCGTGCGCCAAGTCTTCACGCTCCGTGCCGATCGCGATTACGACTTTGTTTCGCTGAAATCGTCTCGCTCTGCCAATCTCGAACCCGTAGAGCAGCGGAGTGGTTATACCTATCGTGATGGTGAATGGTTCTACCGCGTTTCGCGCGATGCCTCCAACGAATTTTTCTTTGAGAAGTTCACCAAGGGAACACACACGTTCACCGAAGAGTTCTTCGTAGACCGTTCTGGTACTTATCACGCAGGAGCCGCTCGCATACAGAGTCAGTACGCTCCCGAGTTTACGGGAACATCAACAGGAGCAACGCTCGTGTCAGAATAGTGCGTGACTTTCACGCAACTGATTGCAGACTGCACAGATAATAGGAGAAATTTTCTTTTCAGAAATCTCTAAATCTGCGCAGTCTGCTTTTTTGTACTAACGCCTCCTGAAGCAGTATTGCACTGCAAGCGTTGAGGAATAAAGGGGTACGTGAGTAGAAATGGCTGCTGTGCGACACCGCCGGTGTCGGAGGGTAGAGAGCACCTACTCCACGGGTTCACCCTCGCTTTGGCTCGGGCATCACCCGCGGTTAAGCATAGTGTGCCCCCGCTGGGGGCAGTGAATGCATACGCGAAATCCTCTTCCGCTCTCCTCGGACGCACATCGTAAAAAGTCTATACACCTTCTGTAGAGAAGTCCTCCCACTGTTCCGTCACCATTAAGACGCAACAGAGTAGAATTACTCAAGCATCTGCTGGAGACTGGGTGAAGCATGGAGCATCTTCACCTCCTTCCATCTCTCACATCATAAAATTCTGTACACAATCTGTAGATAACTCCATCCACACATTGGCTACAGCGGACGCAGCAGAGTTGAGTTACTCACGCCTCCGGCGGAGGCGCACTATGCTTAACCGCGGGTGACGCCCGAGCGCAGCGAGGGAGAACCCGTGGATAGGAGGCAACACTATATACCGACGCAGGAAGCGTCGCACTGAAATCGTTGAGGGGGTATTTATTCCTTTCTCTCCTCTCTACAAAAAACTCTTTTTTTGTTGTCACGTCGTCACGCACATAAAAGATACGTTTTCAGCGATTTGTACTCAAAGTGTGACAACGTGACGATGTGACAACGGAAAAATGAAAAGCAGGAGAGAGGGCGAGGTGTATAATGTTTAGCTCTGTTGGTGGAGGCGTAGATACAATAAGGGCGTGGGTTGACAGAATAAGGATGTCAGCTGATAGGCTTATTGTATCTGAAAACGCGATAAGGATATTTGCGATGACATATATTGTACTTGTCCTTTTTCTTCATGAATTTTCTCAAAAAGGCTTCAGAAGCTTCACTGAAACTTCATTGGGTGATGCTTTAGTGGAATGTTTCATTATATGTGCAGTGTTCCATCAAAAAAAGCCGCCGAGGATAGCTCCTCAGCGGCTTTGCTTTTGTGGGTTGAATAATGTTCTGTTACTTTTTAGCCTTAGCGGTCAGTTTGTTGTCAAGCACTCGCCAGCGTGGTTGCTGTTGCTTGGCTTTGGCCAGATAGGCTGCGCGGCGCTTTTCAGCTTCGCGCTGTTGTGCTAATTGCTTAGCAGCTCTTTCTTTTTCGTTCCATTCTGACATACTGTAATAGTTGCCAGTTTTAGGATCGAGAAGTTGGAGTTCGGGTAGGGTGTATTCTTCAATAACTCCACCTCCTACTTTTGTTACTTCTACGCTGGCTGTTCCTTTGCCTACCATGTCGAGTTGTTTGGCAGCAGCTAAGGAGAGGTCCACTACACGTGACTTGGAAAAAGGTCCGCGGTCCGTTACTTTTACAATGACTTCTTTGCCGTTGCTCAAGTTGCGCACTTTCAGCATAGTTCCGAAGGGGAGAGTGCGATGCGCGCAGGTGAGACTGTCTCTGTGGTAGACAGAACCATCGCTAGTGCGATGTCCATGGAGTGAATTGGCGTAGTAGCTCGCTTTACCGCCTTTTAGGTTTTGTGCTTTTACTGTGAAGACTAAAGCCGAAAGAGAGCAGCATGCGATAAGTAGTAAGTTTTTTAAACGCATATTTATTTTTTTGTCACGAGGAGAGGGATAGAGGAACAGAGGTAATAAAAAGGAAGCAAAGGCTTCGACTAAAATAAATGATAATTACGCTCGTGATGTTCCTTCTTCGACCTGTGGACTGACTTAGCTCTTTTCAAGCTGCAGAAGAAGAGTCTTACCATGCTCTTGCGCTGCTTTGCACCAGAATCTTCAGTTGAAATTTCAACCTTAGTGAAGAAGGTGTCATCAGTACCTCGTGAGGTTTCACGGCCGCAAAGATACATCTTTTTGTTATAAAACAAACACTTTTGCTTATTTAATCATTCCATACTTCTTTAGTGAGAGGGTAAAAGAGTATTAAAATGAAACTTTTGCTAAATCCGCTATCGCGCGCCCCGTGGGGCTTTCGGCGAAGTGAGCATAGATATTTTTCGGTGAAACAAAAAAAGAGTTAATTTCGCAGATGCAACTAATTATTGTAGTTTGAAATGAAGCAAGAAAAGTTTGATAGACAATTACGTTTGATGGTTCTTTTGGCTCGAAACACAGAGTTAAGTGTGGATGATTTAGGTGAGCAGACAGGTATGAGTCGCCGCACCATTTATCGTTATTTGGAGGCTTTTAAAGATATGGGCTTCGAAGTGGAAAAGAACGGTTCGCACTATCGGCTCGGTCCTTCCTCTCCTTTTTTCCTCGAAATCTCCAGTTTGATACATTTCACTATTGATGAGGCCGTCACGATCAATCAAGTTCTCAATTCGGTCTACAACAATTCGCCCCAAGTGCGCCATTTGCGCGATAAGTTGGCCGCTCTCTACGACTTTGACGTTCTGGCCAATCACGGTATTGACGCCCATATAGCGCGCAATCTTCAAACGCTCTATCAAGCAGCACGCGAAGAACGCCTCTGCTTGTTGCGCGGCTACACCTCACCCCATAGCGGCCGCACGGACGATCGCCTTGTGGAACCCTATATTTTTCTTTCGGGCAATAGTGAGGTGCGCTGCTTTGAAGTGCATACGGGGCAGAACAAAACTTTCAAAATCAGTAGGGCTAAAAGCGTTGAACTCCTCGATCTCAAATGGTCGCACAAGCGTGAGCACGCGCCATTCTATACTGACCTCTTCCATTTCAGCGGAGAGAATCGCAAGCGTGTGCGCCTACTTCTTGGGGCTTTGTCTGCAAGTTTGTTGCGTGAAGAGTTCCCGTATTCCGAACAGCAAATGGAGCTTCAGCCTGATGGTCGTTATTTGCTCGATACGCAGGTGTGCAGTTATAAAGGTATAGGCCGTTTCGTTTTGGGTCTTTATGACGACATAGAAATTTATCGAACTCCTGAATTCAAAAAATACTTGGAGGCGCGTGTGGCTGAACTGGCTGAAAAGATTGCTTCAAAGAAAGGGTAAGTCGATCACCTTGTCTTTTTGATTCCTATTTTATATATAAAATTAAGTAGAAGAGGGAGTGAAATCTTCCCAATAAGAGGGGCGAAGTTCAACTCCGACTCCTTCTTCAAAAAAAACTTCTAACTTTTAACATTCTGAATTCCGGAGTGTCACAGGCTGTCACGATTTAATTGTTCCTTTGCAGCAGAAAACAATAACACAGTATTCGTTATGAGCAAAAAGGAAATGGCTTTGAACGCCTCACAATCAAATTTAGAAAAGTCGCTTGTTGTTAGAAGTGTAGAGTTTTTGATCGCTCTCTACAGTTGGGCACTCGGAGAAGATATCAGTGTGAAACAAATGCTCCACCTTCTCAATCTTCAGTTGGCAGTTTTTGCCCTATTGCTTCCCGTGTGTGCCCATCCTTTCTATTATGTTATCGCGCTCGCTTGGCTTGCTTCGGCTTGGTGCGGTTGTAAACACGCCTTGTCAAATCTGCTTCACGAAGATTAAAAACGTTGTAAGCTGCAACTTTCCATATTATTTAATTGGTAGTCCATTCAGAATGAAGTACTTTTGCCATTCAGAAAACAACAACTTAAAAATATAAGATATCATTATGGCAAAAAAAGCTCTTTTGATGATTCTCGACGGCTGGGGCATTGGTCACCACGACAAAGGCGACGTTATTTTTCAAACCCCGACGCCGTTTCTCGACAGTTTGAACGCCCACTATCCCCACAGCGAATTGCTCGCCAGTGGAGAGAATGTAGGTTTGCCCGATGGCCAGATGGGCAACAGCGAGGTGGGGCACCTCAATATCGGTGCTGGACGTATTGTATTCCAAGATCTCGTTAAGATCAACCGCGCCATTGCCGACAATTCCATCATGCAGAACGCGGAAATCGTTCGCGCCTACTCTTACGCGAAGGAGAAAGGTTGCGGACTCCACATCATGGGCCTAACATCCACCGGTGGCGTTCACTCTTCTCTCGACCATCTTTTCAAACTCGTTGAGATTTCAAAAGAATATGGTGTTGCTGATAAGACTTATGTTCACTGCTTCATGGACGGCCGTGATACCGACCCAAAGAGCGGTGTGACATATATCGATGCGCTCACCAAGGAGTGTGAGAAAACAGGTGCACATGTGGCTAGCATCATCGGCCGTTTCTATGCGATGGATCGCGACAAGCGTTGGGATCGTGTGAAGGTGGCTTACGATCAGCTCGTCAATGGAGTGGGGCGCAAGGAAACCGATATGGTGAAAGCTGTTGAGGATTGCTACGCTCGCGACACTGAAGACTTCAAAGATACCGACGAATTTATGGAGCCCCTCGTTAATGCCAATGTTGACGGTCGTATAAAAGAAGGTGACGTTGTCATTTTCTTCAACTACCGCAACGATCGCGCTAAGGAGCTCACGCAGGTTCTCACGCAAGAAGATATTGCTGAAGCAGGAATGAAGACAATTCCTGGTTTGCAATTCTATTGTATGACTCCCTACGATGCAAGTTTCAAAAACGTGCATATTATCTTCCCCAAAGAGAATGTGGCTAACACGCTGGGCGAATATCTCAGTGCGAAAGGACTCAAGCAGCTCCACACGGCAGAAACTGAGAAGTACGCTCATGTGACGTTCTTCTTCAACGGTGGACGTGAAACGCCGTTTGAGGGTGAAGACCGAATCCTCGTTCCCTCTCCCAAAGTGGCCACTTACGACCTCAAACCGGAGATGAGCGCCTATGAAGTGAAAGATAAACTCGTTGCTGCGATTAAAGAAAACAAGTACGACTTCATCGTGGTAAACTTCGCCAATGGCGACATGGTGGGACATACTGGTGTTTACGAAGCTATTGAGAAAGCCGTTAAGGCTGTTGATGCTTGCGTGAAAGAAGTGGTGGAAGCTGCTAACGCCACCGACTACGAGACTATTATCATTGCCGACCACGGTAATGCAGATCACGCCATCAATGATGACGGCACGCCCAACACGGCACACTCCCTCAATCCCGTACCTTTCATTTATGTCACGAAGAATCAGCATGCTAAAGTCACCAATGGCGTTTTGGCCGATGTGGCTCCGAGCATTCTCCATATCATGGGTCTTGAGCAGCCCGCAGAGATGACGGGTAAGGATCTCATTGAAGACTAATCTTTGAACTTTTGCTCTTTTGAGCACCTTTATAAAGGGAATTTCCTGTAGGATTCTATCCACGGAAGTTCCCTTTTCTTTTTATCTGTAGGCGTTTCGTGTCACTTTGCTTTGTATGGTTTGTGAAAAGATTTAACTTTGCGGAGAAATAATACCTAAACTATATTTTTCATGAAACGTATTCTATTGTTATTTTTCGCACTGATGCTATTGTGCCCCTTTGGCGCAGGTGCAGAAAATTTTGTCAACCTGACGCCGAAGCCCAAGCAAATGACGGTGGGCACTGGGACACTGTCGCTTCCCACCAACTTCAGTATTTGCGTGGCAGGTTTACCCGATAGCATCAAAGCCGAAGCTACCAATTTTGTTGAATTCCTCAACGGCAAGTCGGGATTGCAGGTGAAGACTACCAACAAAACCTCTGGCGCACAAATAGTGTTGTCGCGCTATGATGGCACACTCGATCCCGAAGGCTACAAACTCGACATCACAACCAGTGGGGTGAAACTTCAGAGCAACACCACCGCAGGTTTCTTCTATGGCCTGACCACGCTGAAGAAACTGATGCCCGCTTCGGTTCGTGCAGGTGTAGCCGATGCCAATCTGACCGCTCTGCCTCTCCCCGTTGTCAGCATCACGGATAGTCCTCGCTTTGGCTATCGCGGTTTTATGCTCGACGTTTCTCGTCATTTCTTCGACGTTGATGAGATTAAGAAAATACTCAACGTGATGGCCGACTACAAGCTCAATCGTTTCCATTGGCACATCACCGACGACCAAGGTTGGCGTTTGGAAATCAAGAAATATCCCAAACTCACCACCATTGGTGCCACGCGTGAAAACTCCTATCTCACTGATTTGAAGCACGGCCCTTATTGGACGAATAAGCAGGACGGCCCCTTCTTCTACACCCAGGAACAAGTGCGCGAGGTGGTGGCTTATGCCAAAGCACGCCATATAGAAATTCTCCCAGAGGTTGATATGCCCGGTCATATTGTTTCGGCATTGGCTGCCTATCCCGAATTTAGCTGCTGGCCCGATGGAGAGCACAAGATTCCTCTCCAAGGTGGTGTTTATACGGACATTCTCAATGTGGCCAATCCCAAAGCTGTTCAGTTCGCCAAGGATGTTATGAAAGAAGTGATGGAACTCTTCCCCTTCGAGATGGTTTCTATTGGTGGCGATGAATGTCCCACTAACGCTTGGGAGCAGAATGCCGAGTGCAAGGCTTTGTATCAGCGTGAGGGGCTCAAGAGCTATCGTTGGTTGCAGAGTCGTTTCATCAAGGAGATGGCCGATTTCATCAAGCAGCACGGACATAAAACAGCGGTGTGGAATGAAGCCATCACAGCCAAAGATTCTGAGCTCGATAGCATCAAAGCTGCCGAGGTCACTGTTATGTGCTGGCATCCCGCTGCGGCTTCTGCCATTCAGGCTGCCAATATGGGACTCAACAATATCGTGACTTTCTACGGCCCTTATTATATCAACCGTAAGCAGAGCAAAGCTCCAGATGAGCCCAGCGGTGCGGGCGATGGGTCCGACAATCTGGCTGCTACCTACAATGCCGAAGCTGCGCCCAATAGTCTAACTGCTGCTCAGCGCAAGTACTACACCGGTGTGCAAGGTTCGTTCTGGACAGAACACGTTGGTACAAACGACTATCTCGAATACCTCGCCCTGCCGCGTTTGCTGGCGATTGCCGAAGCAGGTTGGACAGAGCCGAGCGCAAAGAACTACAATAATTTTGTACGTCGCATCCAGGCCGACACAACCTATTTGAACTTAGCAGGATTCACCTACTGCCGCCGCGATCTCACTACGGCTTCTGCCACGGATATGGTGCTGCCGCGTGTGTCGAACGATACCGTGCACCACTACTACCAGTTGCAGACGCGCGCCACCGATGCTTCTCGTCAGGGGCGCAGCATAGAGCTCCTCAGCAGTGGGTCTTCGCTCATCTCAACCTATGCAGCAAAAGGCGCGCAGGCAAATCGTCTTTGGACAGCCCCAACGGCTGCTAAAGGAGATGCTAACTACGATTATCAGCTTTGGGCTTTCGAGCAGAGTCCTACAGCCCCTGGTAAATACGCTTTGGTTTGCAAGGCTTTCCCAAAAGGCAGTTTGAAGCAGAACCCAACGCAGCAGAGCAACACGGGACGTTGGGACTACGACACCAATGCAAAGCACTATTGCTTCGAACTGGGCAAAGCAGGCTACGGTAAAGATGGCAATAGCTATTACTACACCATCAGTTCCGACCAAGTGGGCGGATGGTATCTCAATGCCAGTATGCCAGGGCAAGGTTTAGCCGTTAATCTTTGGACGGATGCCGCTTCGGGCAATGGTGGTTTGTGGAAGTTTGTGGCGGTGGATGCTGTTCAGGGTATGGAAGCCCTGACGGATGCCCTCTCCGATGCTTCCAGTCTGCTCAACAAAGTGCAGACTTATGCAGCAAAGAAAGAAACCGGAAAGTTCAGTGCAGCCGCTAAGGCTGCACTGGCTGCCGGTATTGCTGAAGTGGAGAGCGAACTGGCGCGTGGAAACACCGACGTGACGGCTCTCAGCAAGCGTCTCTCCGATGCTGTCAATGCTTTGTGGGCTTCTTTCGGTTATCTGGAAGAGGGACAGCAATATAGAATACACAACAATGTTGAGGCTTTTAGCGGATTGGTATTGGCCGACCTCAATACGGATGCTTACCTGCGCTATTCCTTTCTGCCGACCGACACAGTAGGCACTAAATGGCAGATTGTTTCGTCTACAATCAATGCCGACCACAGCCAAACGGTTCGTTTGCAGAATGTCTCTACTGGCCGTTGGTTGCTCTCAGCTTCCGCCACGAATCTCGGAAAGATAGGCTATGCCGTGCGTATGGCTCCAGGGCGTTCCGGTGTTACGTTCGCTTTCAACCCCACTACGCAGGATTATCAAATCAGCATGGGCGGCCACAATTTCTATCCCGTCCCACAAACCTCCACTGCTCTGCCAGGTATCATTGGTGCGGGTTCGGTTTTGGAGCATAAGCCGCAACCCATCCGCCCACAAGGCGCAGCGTGGATCATCGAGCAAGTAGACAACAATACTACAGCCATCAATACTCCCTCCGTGACAAACCCTGAGCGCAAGACAATTTACGACCTTGCAGGTCGTCGCGTTCAGCACCCTCAAAAAGGCCTTTATATAGAAGGACGTAAGAAAACGCTACATCTTTAAGTTAAAGCAGACAATATTATGACGCCTTAATCGCCTTCAGCCACTCACGGTTGAAGGTTTTTTCATTCTTTTTATCATTAAACCATTGCTGGATACTCAAGAGAGAGTAGCGTTTTTCCTTCTTGTGTTTTCAATAATCATTATAGTTGTCCGCTAATATCCTTATTGCGTTTTCAGATACAATAAGCCTGTCAGCTGACATCCTTATTCTGTCAGCTCACACCCTTATTGTATTGGAGCGCACGATAAAACAATCCGAAAAAGCGTATGTCGTCTCCTTCTCCCTGTGTTTTATTTTTTGTTGTCACGTTGCTACGTTGTCACACTTTGAGTGTAACTTGTTGAATATATATATTAAGTGTGTAATAACAGTGTGACGGTAAAATATTATTGTCACCTTGTTGTCACGCCTATAAGTCTCTGTTTGTCAGACCGTTGAATATCTCTGTGACAACGTGACAACAAAAAAGAGTTTTTTCTTGGTGGAGAGATGGATGATACTTTCTCCACGCTTTCAGTGCGGCGCCGCCGGCGTCGGAGGTTGGTACTGTCCACTTTTCCACGGGTTCCCCCTCGCTTTGCTCGGGTATCACCCGCGGTTACGCATGGTGCGCCTCCTCCGGAGGCGGTTCTGTGTGGATGCGAGAGCAGAGGTGAGAGCGCTTTCTTTATTACTATTTAGGTGTTCCGTAATCTTTTTCTTTTGTTAGAAGAATCTCCTTGTGGTTTTTGCTAAAAATAGAGTTAAGTATAAGTTTTTTTGACGAAAGCAGAATAAAAGCGAAGTCTAAAATAGAGCATTTGTAAAGCTAAAAGAGGAATGAAACTATTAAAAAGAGATATAAACCTATCAAAAAGGAACTTTACTGAGAACGGAAAAAGAGAGAAGTAAAACTTTTTTAAGGCTAAAAATGCCAAGCTCGCCTTTCAAATATACTTGTTCAAAAAGTCGGAAATCAAGGAAAATGCGGGTCATTGTTAAAAAAATGCTCAAAAAACTAATTTTTATTTGGAAGTTAATGAAAAAGATGTACATTTGCAAAAAGTCAGTTTTACTTCGACTTTGCTTCCACTCTGTTTTTATGGGTGATGCAGTGAGGTGGTAGATGAATATTCTAAGTGAGTGTATTTTGAGGAAAATGAAAAGTAGTAGGGGAAAGTGAACTCCTTGCTTCCATGCTTCGTTTCTTTATCTTAAGATACTAATACATTAACAACATTGTATATTATTGTTTAATTTAATGGTTATATTATGAACAAGAAGTTAGTGCTTTTGTCTGCGTGCTTGCTTACAGCAGGTTCAATGACTGCGCAGAAGCGCGTGACTGGTCATGTTGCGGACGCAAACGGAGAACCCGTAGCCGGTGCAACTGTTCGAGTTCAAGGAACTAAGATTTGGACGCAAACCGACACCAACGGTAATTTTACGCTGTCCAGCGTTCCTTCTTCTGCAAAACAGCTTGAGGTCTCTTACGTTGGTATGGAAAAGCAAAGCGTGAGCGTTGCTGGCAATATGAATATTGTTCTCAAGGACAAGCAGATGCTCGAGGAAGCTGTTGTCGTAGGTTATGGTACTGCTAAGAAGTTGGGTACGGTTGTTGGTTCTGTAACGAAAGTTAGTTCCGACAAGATCGAAAACAAACCTGTGACTACTGCTCTCGATGCTTTGCAAGGTAAGGTTGCTGGTGTTCAGATTCTCAGCAGCACGGGTGATGCTGGTTCCGTTTCCGGTATGAGTACTACCGTGCGTGGTAACGGTTCTCTGAATGGTGGCAATGAGCCTTTGTTCGTTATTGATGGCTCTCCTGTTGCTTCAGATGTGTTCTACATGATGAACCAGAACGATATCGCCAGCTACACGGTGCTTCGTGATGCTTCTGCAACATCTATCTATGGTTCTCGTGCAGCCAATGGTGTTATCTATGTAACTACAAAGAAAGGTCACGCCAACGAGCGTGCCGTTGTGAAGGTAGGTCAGAGTATTGGTTGGAGCCAGTTGGCACGTCGCCAGGGCAATCCAATGAATACAGCCGAATTGCTCGAGTATCAGCTCAAGAATGGTGTTGTTTCTGCTGCTGATTATGCAAAATATAAGAAACAAGGCTATAACACCGACTGGCTGAAGTATTTCTATAAGGATTCTGCTCCTATTTATAATACAACATTTAGTGTGCAGGGTGGTGGTGATAAGACTGTTTATTATACTTCTGCTTCTTTGATGAAGAAAGATGGTCTGACACCGTATTCTGAGTTTAAACGCTACACTGTACGTACCAACATTGAGTCACAAGCTCTCGATTGGTTCCGTTATGGTGTGAACGTAGGTTTGAACTACGACGAACGTAACGTGGACTCTAATGCAAAAAATGGTTCTCTCTATGTCTGGAACAACCCTGTGTTAGGTTCTGTGCTCCTTCCGCCTTATTGGAATCCGTATGATGAAAATGGCAATAAGAAGGACTATTTCCCAGAGATAGGTGAATATAAGTTGGAGACTCTTAACAAGTATCGTCCTCGTCTTATCAACGAAGCTCGTATCACAGGTACTGCTTTCGTTCAGCTCACCCCGATGCGCGGTTTGACACTGCGTTCACAGCTCGGTGTGGATGCTTCTGATACGAGACAGACTACTAAGTTGCTCCCCACTGCTCCTTGGTTGAAAACAAAGGATGGCGGTCAGGCTAACGAATACTTCGATCGTTTTGCAAGCTTTACTATCACGAATACAGCGGAGTATAAGTTTGATGTCAAAGAAGACCATCATCTGACATTCCTCCTTGGTCAGGAAGGTATCAAGGGCACAAGCAGTGCGTTCAATAGCTACACTCGTGGTCAGAGCGATCCTCGCTTGATGGAAGTAGGTTCTGGTACGAAAGCCGAACTCCCCAATCTTTATGGTCACACGAAGTATGAATATCTCTCTTTCTTCGGTCGTGTAGACTATAACTTGAGAAATAAATACTTTGCTAACGTAACGGTTCGTAACGACCGCAGCTCTCGCTTCGGTAAGAACAATCGTTCAGCAACCTTTGCTTCAGGTGGTTTGATGTGGGACATGAAGGCAGAAGACTTCTTGAAGGGCGTTGCTTGGCTCAACGATCTGAAGTTCAAAGCCAGTGTAGGTTCTACTGGTAACTCTTCTGGTATCGGTAACTATTCAAGTCTTGGTAAGACAGGTTCTACACTCTACAATGGACATTCTGGTTGGGTGCTGAGTTCTCCTGCTAACGAGGAACTTGGTTGGGAAACGCAAATCCAAGCCAACGTTGGTTTCTCTGCTCGTCTCTTCGACCGTGTGAATCTCGAGTTGGACTACTACCATCGCACCACTAAGGACATGTTGATGAGTGTACCTCTCCCTTACACCACAGGTTTCTCTTCACAGACGATGAACGTGGGTACAATGCTGAACCAAGGTATCGAAATGCAGTTCAATGTAGACGCAGTTAAGAACTGGAACGGTCTGGATGTGAACGTTTACGGTAACTTAGCTTACAATGCCAATAAGGTGACGAAACTCTTCTACGGCTTGGATGAATGGGGAACAGATGGTACAGGTGTTCGCTATTTCGTGGGTAAGGCTGTTAGTTATTATATGCCTATCCGTGCTGGTGTTGATAAGAAGGATGGTGAAATCATGTGGTACAAGAAAGGCTACACTGGCGACGGCAATGCTCATGTGTTTGATTCAAACACGATGACGAAGGATTTTGATCAGTCAAATCTCAGCCAAGATACAGGTAAGAAGTATTGGGCGCCTGTTACAGGTGGTTTCGGTCTCACCGCAACTTGGAAGGGCTTCACGCTGAATGCTGACTTTGCTTACGTTCTCGGTAAGTATATGCAAGATAATATAGAGTTCTTCACCATGGGTGGTGGTAATATGGCCTCTTCTGGTATGAACCTTGACCGCGCAATGCTCAACCAGTGGACAAAGCCTGATGATATCACCAATGTGCCGAAGTTTGGTTATTCCAATCAGTTTGACACCTCTCTCCTTCACAACGCTTCTTTCTGCCGTCTGAAGAATCTCTCTCTCTCTTACGATTTGCCGAAGCATTGGATGGAAGCAACGAACTTTATCCGCAATGTCCGCCTAACGGCTGCTGCACGCAACCTGCTCACCATCACGAAGTGGAAGGGTGCAGATCCTGAAACCGACACAAACGTTGCTGCGGGTGCATATCCCAATACGCGTGAGTTCTCTCTCGGCGTAGAGGTTACATTCTAACATTAAACGCATTGACAATTATGAAAAAGAGTATATTTAAAGCAGCAATGTTGGCTGTTCTGGCAATGCCAGTATTCACAGCTTGCGAGCTTGACCAATATCCTACAACGTCAATCCCTAACGAACAGTCTTGGGTGAAGTTTAGCGATGCTACCAACTTCAATATCGGTATTCATTCCTATATCCGTGGTATCTGCGGTGTGGGATGGTACACTTCTGACCTTCAAGCTGACTACTATCAGCCAGGTAAGGGCTACCTCAACAATGGTGGTACAACTTACGACTGGTCGTTCACTTCAAGAGATATGGGCGGTATGTGGCAAACAATGTTTACCGCTATCAACCAAGCCAATAACTTCTTGAACAACTGTGATAAAATTCCTGTTACTACGTCCGATTCTCTGACGATGGCACAGTACAAGGCTGAAGCTTACTTCTTGCGTGCTTTTGCTTATTCACAGTTGGCTGTTCGCTATTGCGCTGACTATGATCCCGCTACAGCCGACAAGCAGTTGGGTCTGCCGCTCATCACAACGGTTGATGTTAACGCTCGTCCGGCTCGCGCAAGTCTCAAAGCTACTTTTGAGTTCATCAAGGCAGATTTGGCTTCAGCTCGTAAATACATTCAGAATACGGATCCTACGTCTCGTGAGTTGGTATCTACTCAGATGCTGAATGCGCTCGAAGCACGCGTTGATCTCTACCACGAGGATTACGCAAATGCAGTTGCGATGGCTAAGTCGCTCATCGACGATTCCCATTTCGGTTTGGAAACAACGAGAGATGGTCTCTTCTCTGAGTTTGAGAACGATGAAGGTAAAGAGTTTATCTTTGTTCCCGCAGCCACTCCGGATGATGGCGCTTCAGATTACAGCGTTTACCATAACTGGAGCTCTTCTGACCAAGCATACTCTCCCTACTTCCTGCCGAGCCAGACAACCATCGACGCTTACGATGTTTCAGACATCCGCCGTTATGCCTTCTTTGAAGTTGTGCGGGTGAAGCAAGTAAATACGTTTGCTGATAACATCTATGTGCTCAATAAGTTCCCTGGTAATGCTTCTTTGAACAAGACAGGTGCTGATGCAGAACACACATATCTCAATATTGATAAGCCTTTCCGTATAGCAGAGCAGTATCTGATTGCAGCAGAAGCATCTTACCGCTTAGGCAACACGAGCGATGCTCAGAATTATCTCAACACGCTTCGCCAAGCACGTGGTCTTGTTGCCACAACGAAGACAGGCACAGAGCTCTTCCAGTTGATCAAGGACGAATGGTTCCGTGAGTTTATCGGTGAAGGTCAGCGCCTCGATGGTCTGAAGCGTTGGGGTGAAGGTTTCTCTCGTAAGGGACAGACTATGCAGAATGGTGAGCTTATCATGCAGGCCAACAAAGACCGTAATATTGAGCTTACTGTAGATAGCAAAGATCAGCGCTTCGTTTGGGAAATCCCATACAACGACTTGCTGGCCAACAAGAACCTCCAGAAGAACTGGAAGTAATCAGCGAAAATCTATAAAAACGATACAATAATGAAACAGTATATCAAAACATTAGCTTTAATGCTATTGGTCGGATTGGGACTCACGTCCTGTCTGAAAGATGACCGCTTCGACGAAGGTGTTCAGAAGTATCAGAAGAGTCTTCCCTACGGAGTATGGAAATCTGTTGCTAGCACAGAGGGTAACTACGACTACACAGGCATTTTGACAAAAGATGCAGCAGGTAAGGACCTCTTCTATGTGCTCCGTACAGCTCGCGCTACAGCTCCTGATAGTGGCGAAGTGAAGGTGGTTATGGTTTCCCATGACGTACAGTACTCTGACTCTACGGGTATGCTCCAAGCCACTGCTCCTTCTTGCTACTTTGGCGACGGTCAAAATGGAACTAAGAAGCTGACAGCAACAGCTTATCTCGCTATCCTTCACTCATCAAAGAACTTCATTTTCCAAATGACGACGAGTGATGGTTCTACGCAGTTCCACCTCCAAGCAGAGCGCGCTGAAGCTAAGCCAACAAGTATTGCAGGTATGTGGGAAGGCTATTCTGCCGACTCTACTAAGTACTTCACGGCAAATCTTAACCCGCTTGATGCACAAGGCAAGGGTACAGGTGTAGCAGTGTTCAACGATAACGACGTGGAAGATGCCACTTACACTTTCGCTAACAATGGAGGAGCTGTGACAGGTAAGAATACACAGAAGAAAGCCGAACTCACCTACAACGACAATTACCAGCTCGTTGCAACGGTTGATGGCAAATCTTTCGTTGTCGACCCGATGGCAAGTACTTCTGAACCTGAAAACTTCAAAGCAGCTTACACAGGTAAGTTCACTACGTCTCTGTTCGGACAATCAACAGATGTAGTAATCTATAAGGGCGATAAGGGTACTGGAAACTATCTCTTCAAACCGTTTGTCCGGAATAATACTACAGGTTTTGCATTTAATTTAGCAAGTGACAACACTGTATCGTTTGATGCTAAGACAGGTAACGCTACAGGCTATACTCACTCAGAAAAAGGTCAGGTATTAGGTCCTGTATTTGCTCTTGATGCTTATGCTATTGGTAAGTCAAAAGTCCAGAGCACATACTCAAAGGGTGTGTTCACCTTATATTGCTACTATGCTATTCCTAATGTTGGCGGATTTGGTGTCTTCAAAGAAATACTCCAGGTTACAGGTCAAGCAGCCCCTGCTCAAGTAGCAAAACTCGATCTCAAGCTCCGCAGTAGCAAGCCTTTCGGCTTCAACGGAACACTGCAACGCAACGTTCAGTTGTTTGCGAAGTAAAACGATTAGAAAGTAAAAATCTATAATCCCTCTTCAAAGGGCGACTACCACACGGTAGTCGCCCTTTTTTATGTCTTCCCCTTAGGTTAGAATCTTCTTTGAGGCACTTTTGATATTATGTGAGTTTCTCCCTCGACGCTTTCAGTGCGACGCCTCCAGCGTCGGAGTCCTTTCTGTCCACTTCTCCACGGGTTCCCCCTCGCTCTGCTCGGGTATCACCCGCGGTTAAGCATAGTGCGCCTCCGCCGGAGGCGTGGGCTACTCTGTGTTGTGGTGGGAGCGGAGGTGGGAGAGCAGGGGAGAGTATATACAGTTTCCACTTTTATATTCTTGTCCGAGTCCCTCTCTCGACGCTTTCAGTGCGACGCCTCCAGCGTCGGAAGTGAGAGCCGTCGTCTGTCCACTTCTCCACGGGTTCCCCCTCGCTTTGGCTCGGGTATCACCCGCGGTTAAGCATAGTGCGCCTCCGCCGGAGGCGTGAGTAGCGTTGTGCTGCTGGAGCGACGATGGGAGAGAGTGAGAGATAGTCTATACAGTTTTCGCTTCTATTCACATTCGAGTTTCTCTCTATGCTTTCAGTGCGCTTACTGTGTCGTACAGCAACAGAGCGGCTCATGCTTATCAGTGGCAAGGCTTATAGACTTGTTATAGATAAGTTGAGTTTGCTTTTTGTTGCTTTCCTCGCGCCTTTTATGTTATTGAGGTGTTAAATTACAATATTTTTTTAGGGACGGGGCGAAAAAGAGACAAAAAGTCGAGAATATATTATATCTTTGTGTTTTAGTCCTCTATAATAGATAGTATAAATTCAAATTGATATGAAAAGAGTATTGACATTGTTCGTCCTTCTGTTGACGCTCACTGTTGGTGCTTGGGCCGTTCAGCCTTTGTACCAGCTGGAGTATATCACACAGAGCGACGGTTCGGTTGTTGCCGTTTATCGTCACGGCTCTCGTATGACCGATTTTTTTACCACCCCAGATGGTGCAGTCTTGGTGCGTAATGCCAATAAAGATTTATGTTATGCCGTTGTGGGTGAAAAGGGATTGTTGCCTTCCAACGTTTTGGCTCATAACGAGTCGGTGCGTTCGGTAGCAGAAAAGGCTTTTTTGCTTCAGAATCGCCTGACGGAGGAAGATGCAACGCGCATCATGCGTCGCCAAAACCCAGAGGAGCACCATGCTCCGAATCACGTGATCTATAGTTCTACAGATGATGGTTTGGGCGAATACGGCAAGAGCGGTGTAGGCGCAGTCAATAGTATTGGCGATGTGACAATTCCTGTTATCATGGTGGAGTTTTCAGATTTGAAGTTTAAGTCCACCACGACTGTTGAAAAGATGAATCGCTTTTTCAACGAACAAGGTTATAACGAAGAAGAAGGTTGTAAAGGTTCTGCCCGCGACTACTTTATCAGCCAGTCCAACGGAATGTTCCGCCCCACGTTTAAGGTGGTGGCAAAAGTGACGCTCAATTCTGGTTATGCCACCTATGGTGGTAATACCAATAAGAGCGGAACAACGCAATGTGTGCGCGAGGCCGTTGCTGCTGCCGTGAGCAAGGGCGTTAACTTCAGAGACTATGCGGTGAATGGTGCAGTGCCCCTCGTGAGTATTCTCTATGCTGGTGGCGGCGAAGCTACTGGGGGTGGTGATGATACACTTTGGCCACAGGAGATGGACATTAACACTACTATGAGTGGTGTACATTTCAATGCCTACTTTGTGGGTAATGAGCTGTATGGTAGCAATAACAGTGATGTGTTGATGGGTATGGGCGTGTTCTGTCATGAATTTGGCCATGCTCTCGGTTTGCCCGACTTCTATGTGACCAACTATGGACATAGAGATGTGACGATGGGCAAATGGTCCATCATGTGTCAGGGGTGCTACCTGCCTTCTGGTTCTGCCCGCGCACCGATAGGCTACACAGCCTATGAGCGTAGTTATCTGGGTTGGGAGAAAATCCCCGAACTTACGGAAGCTGATAATATCACCCTCTACAAAGTGGGTTCCACTGAAGGTTCTAACGCTGCTCTGATTCGCAATGATGCCGACGATAGAGAGTATTTCATTTTAGAGCAACGCGAACCTGGCACATGGTATCCCGAATCTTTTGGTAGTGGAATGTTTGTGCAGCACGTGGCTTATGACAAGCAGTCGTGGTACTACAATCAGCTCAATAATGATGCGGATCGGCTGCGTTGCACCTATCTCTCCGCAGTTGTTACAAGAACAGGTGGAACAGCTGCTGAACTCTTCCCCGGAAGTGCAGGTACTAAGAGAGAGATTACCAAAACGTCCAACCCATCCTTCATGCTTCTCAACGGCAAAGATTTGAATAAACCTGTATATAAAATCACTATACAGAATGATGGTTCGGTTAATTTCAATTATCTCGATGCCGACTATGTGGGACATGTTGTGGGCGATGAAGCAACAGATGGAACTTTGAAATATCGCTTTGTGACGAAATCACAAGTAGAGGTTGTTGCTAAAGATAATGGTTCCTATGCAGGTGCTGTTAGTATTCCTGCTGCTTATGTAGAAGGTTCTCACCAGTATACAGTAGTGGGTATAGCCTCTGGCGCTTTTGCAAACTGTGCCAACTTGATTTCTGTTTCGATACCTTCCACCGTGAAGACGATCGCTGCTGATGCTTTCCGCAATAGTTTGAAAGTGCAGCAGATTACAGTGGATGCTGCCAATACAAAGTACCACAGTATGAACGGTGTGCTCTATACGAATAGCGAAATTATCTATTCGCCAGAGACGGCATCACAACCTATCGTGGCTAATAACGATTTCGATTTTGCAAGTAACGCATGGAGACTCGATACCAGCGACAGTCCGCTGAAAGCTGCTAACGGTGAACTGACTCAAGACCTCATTTCAGGTCCAGTGACGATGACGCATACACATGGCAGTACGGTTGTCTATATGTATAAGAAAGGAACGAATCCCGCAGAGTTGCGTCTGCCGAAAGATGCAACGATCTCCTTTGAAGTGCCCGACAATACGCGCATCACAAAGATTGCAGTGACTGCTAGTTTGTGGAATGCCACTTCAGATGCTGCCACTCTTACAGGTAAGATCTGGGAGGGACAAAAACAGAAGGTGACGCTGACAGCTACAGGTAGTTGCCGCATTAGCAATATCGTTGTGACAACTTCACAGAAGCACGACTACAACGAGCCTGTTCTGATCTACTATCCAGCAGCGCTCACAGGTAGCTTTACAGTGCCCGCAGGCGTGACACGCATTGGCGACTACGCCTTTGAGAATGCCGCTGTTTCTCAAGTTGTTTTGTCCGATTCTTTGCAGACACTCGGCGTTTCTTCTCTCGGTACGGCCGCTCTGAGAGCTCTGACGTCAAAGACAGTGACACCTGCAGCCACAACGGGTAATCCTTTCATCTCTGTGGATCAAACCACTTGTACGCTGACCGTTCCTGCTGGTGCAGAAGCAGCTTATAAAGCTGCAAACTATTGGCAAGGATTCTATGGTGTGCATAGTGGTATTCAGGGAGTAGAAGTAGGCTCTAAGAATGCCACCATCTACGACCTGCAAGGCCGTCGCCGCAGTACGTTGCAAAAGGGCGTGAACATTGTTAATGGTAAGAAGGTCATCTTCTAACTTTACGCAATATTTAGTGAGATAAAAATAAGGGCTGCTCCTTGCGGGGCAGCCCTTGTTGTTTCTGTTTTGAGAATGTGTTTGTACCTCAGTTGGTCAGATTATTTCAGCACGTTGAGTTCTTTGCCAATCTTGATGAATGCATTGATACACTTGTCGAGCTGTTCGCGACTGTGACCCGCTGAAATCTGAACGCGGATGCGTGCTTCGCCCTTCGGCACTACGGGGTAGAAGAAACCTGTTACGAAGATGCCTTCTTCTTGCAATGCAGCAGCAAATTTCTGACTCAGCGGAGCATCGTAGAGCATCACGGCGCAAATGGCACTCTGTGTGGGCTTGATGTCGAAACCAGCAGCGAGCATCTTGTCGCGGAAGTAGTTGACGTTCTCCACGAGGTGATCGTGAATCTCATTGCTCTCTTTGAGCATCTTGAAAGTCTCAATACCAGCACCTACCACTGAAGGCGGAATAGAGTTGGAGAAGAGATACGGACGACTGCTCTGGCGGAGCATATCAATGATTTCTTTACGACCCGTGGTGAAACCACCCACAGCGCCACCGAAGCTCTTACCAAGTGTGCCTGTGTAGATGTCCACACGCCCATAAGTGTTGTAGAACTCGCTCACGCCGTGACCCGTTTTGCCCACAACGCCAGCCGAGTGGCTTTCGTCCACCATAACGAGAGCGTCATACTTTTCAGCCAAGTCGCAGATCTTATCCATCGGAGCTACATTGCCATCCATGGAGAATACTCCATCGGTGCAGATGATGCGGAAGCGTTGAGCCTGAGCTTCTTTTAAGCAATTCTCTAGTTCTTCCATATTGCCGTTGGCGTAGCGATAGCGCACAGCCTTGCAGAGGCGCACACCGTCAATGATGGAAGCATGGTTGAGAGCATCGGAGATGATAGCGTCCTCTTGCGTGAGGAAACTACCAAAGAGTCCGCCGTTAGCATCGAAGCAAGCAGCATAGAGGATAGTGTCTTCTGTTTTGAAGAAGTCGCTAATAGCAGCTTCGAGTTCTTTGTGAACATCCTGCGTTCCACAGATGAAGCGCACGCTCGACATTCCGTAGCCGCGGCGGTCCATCATATCCTTTGCTGCCTGAATGAGACGCGGATGATTGCTCAAACCCAGATAGTTGTTAGCGCAGAAGTTGAGTACTTCTTTTCCGCCCACCTGAATAGCAGCTGCCTGCGGGCTTTCAATGAGACGTTCAGTCTTGTAGAGGCCAGCGTCCTTAAGGTTCTGCAAAGACTTTTGCAGATGTTCTTGAAGTTTACCGTACATAGTAATTTGGAATTTATATGTTAGATGATTTGTTCCAACAGTGTTTCTATTTTCGACACAAAGTAAATAAGTTTTTCCGAATTTATCAAGTGCTTAGTTGCTAATTTCAGAAAAAAAGATTTCCTTTGCATTGCAAAATGTAAGTAGCAATACTTTCTTCTGTTAGAAAACATATAACTCACAAACCAAATATAAGTATTCGTAATCATGAAGAATATTCTCGTGATTGGAGCAACGGGCCAAATCGGCTCAGAACTCACAATGAAGTTGCGTAGCATCTATGGCAACGACCACGTTGTGGCTGGCTATATCGTAGGTGCAGAACCTAAGGGCGAACTTGCAGAAAGTGGCCCCGCCGAAGTTTGCGACGTTACGGATGGTGAAGCCATTGAGCGCATCGTGACAAAGTATAACATCGACGCGATTTATAACCTGGCTGCTTTGCTCTCTGTTGTGGCTGAGCATAAGCCTCTCCTGGCATGGCATATAGGTATTGACGGTCTTATCAAGGTGCTCGAAGTGGCACGTCAGCACAACTGCTTCGTCTTCACTCCCAGCTCTATCGGTAGCTTCGGCCCGGAAACTCCTGCCGACCAAACTCCGCAGGATACTATTCAACGTCCGCGCACTATCTACGGCGTGAGCAAAGTTACTACTGAGTTGCTCAGCGACTACTACCACCGCAAGTATGGCATCGAAACCCGCAGCGTTCGCTTCCCAGGTTTGATTTCCAATGTGACTCCTCCCGGAGGCGGCACTACCGACTATGCTGTTGATATCTACTACAGTGCTGTGCGCGGTGAGAAGTTTGTTTGCCCCATCGCACAAGGCACTTATATGGACATGATGTACATGCCCGACGCCCTCAAGGCTTGTGTTCAGCTGATGGAAGCTGATGCCAGTCGCCTTGTCCACTATAACGGCTTCAACATTGCCTCAATGAGTTTCGCACCCGAAGAGATTTTTGCAGCCATCAAGAAGTATCGCCCTGCGTTCGAGATGGAGTACAATGTAGATCCGCTCAAGCAGAGTATTGCTAATAGTTGGCCCAACAGCCTCGACGACTCAGCAGCGCGTACAGAGTGGGATTGGAAACCTTCTTTTGATCTCGATACAATGACGCAAGATATGCTGGAGAAGCTTTCCGCTCGTCTTCTCAAATAAGAGAATCCTTTAGGGTTCTCCTCAAAATAAAAAGCCTCCTTACTTTTTGAGAGTAAGGAGGCTTTTCTATGTTTTCTTCTATTTTATGTTTGCCTAAAACGAGATAGCAATACCGGCTTCAATTGACTCGTAGTTTTTTCGTACAGGCACAATCGGGGCTGTATCGTAGATGAGGCGATATGCTCCGCGTAGTCCAATTGTAGGGGTAATGTTGTATTTTAGATCGACGGCTCCTCCAAAGCGAGCTTTCTTGAAAAAACTGTTATCTGGTTTTCCCTGATGAATAGCCGTTGTTGTAAGCTCCCAATGCTCGCCCAGTTGATGTCTGAAGCTAATAGAAAAGTGACTTTTGAGGCTGCGGCTATAAGCAAAAGTCCCAGCCGTGGGGTCTGGATACTCCCATTTTTCGAATTCAAAAAATGCTCCCAAAGCGGCAAACATGAGGCAATGATCGCTATTTATAAGTCTATAACGCGATTGTATACCTGTAGAAACCTTGTAATTCATTCCTCTACTATCTGCCCATTGCGATTCTATGTAGGGATATACCTCGAAAGCTCGTTCCAGCAAATAGCGAAATTCGGAATGTACGTATCCTCCGCTCACAGTCACTTTCTTACCATAAGTGGAAAATTCAAGTTTGTTTATTAAATTGATTACCCGTCTATGCTTTATAAGCAAGTTGAGGTTAGTTGTGTTTTTGAACGTAAGCACATTCTTCTTTTCAGTTTTGAAATCCAAAACAGGCAAGAGAGTTCCCTGTATGGTTTTTGTGCTATCTATCGTCATGGTGAGATTTTCGGAGAAGAGCATTTGCGAATATGTCGGAAGTGACACCGACAAAATCAATAGGAGAAGAAGTAGTAGTCTTTTCATTGTTGAGAATGATTGATGATAAAAAGAGGCTGATATACACGTGGAAGGAAAAGTAGGGTGCTACTTTTGCACGTCTCTGTGTAATCAGTCATGTAAAAATTGTGATACGGTGCAAAGATAGTAAAAAAAGGTAATCCACGCCTCCGCCTGAGGTGTATAAGCCTCTTCTTCTCCTCCCTATAAAAAATAAGATGCAGGGAGAGATGAAAGTCTACACCTATTCAGCTTTTCGCATGGCAGCCGTAGCTACAATAAGGGCGTCAGCTGACACAATAAGGGCGCCAGCTGACAGGCTTATTGTATTCCTTAGCGCAATAAGCCTATTTGCGATTACATCTTATAGCCCTTCTGCTTCTATATTTCCCGGGGAAAAATTCTCTGTGGAAAGTATGCTACAGAGAGAGAAACGGAAGAACCCTTTATGTGCCTCAGTGGCTACTGGAAAGTTGGACTGATTATTGCGAAGAAAAGGGCAAAGAACTCTTCAGCGCAATTCGGGGAAAAATAGTTTTTTTGGCATAAGTGACAAAAAGAGACCTAAAATGGGTCTCTTTTTCTCTTATATG
>NZ_DBHHRH010000012.1:0-20108 GCF_057240785.1 Alloprevotella sp.
AAGTATTGCTGTGGAACAAAATAAGAATTGTGATCATTTCGGCATCACTCATCCGCCCTTTTCTCTTGCGATGTTTTGGACTATTGGCAGAGGCGTTTGAGAGAGAAAGAGAGGTTTTGTTTAATTCTGAATGATATTCTTTGCAGAAATCATCTGCAATACAATAGATTTCCGTAACTTTGCTGACAAGTTTCATGAGGATTGTTATTTTGTTATATGATTGATTTTCAACAGTAAATATACAAAAAACAATCCTCTTTTTAGGCTTTTATTGAAACTTTTTTTGAGGAAAAAGAAGTACTGCTTATCCCGAATTGGGGTTGAAAGGGTGGAACTATCATCATCAGAGTTCATTATAAAATACTTATTTTGAGGTATTGTATCATTTCCTTACCTTTTCTATCTTTGCACCGAATAAATTTCATTCTTATGATAAGAAATAAACACGACATACCACAGGGATATGGGTTCCCGTTAAGCCAAGCGCACCGTTCAAGAAAAAACGGTGCGCTTTTTTATGAACAAAACCAAGCAATGTTCATTTTTTAATAAAATGGGAGTATTCCAAGTGCTTAAAGGTCAAAAAGAATATGGATTTAAACAATAATCATGAGCGATAAGAATATACTTCACAACTTCCTATTGGTGCTAATTCTCTCATTTACATGGCAGAATATATTTGCTCAAAAGATTGTTTTTGGGCAAATCACTGATGGACAAACCCTCCAACCGTTAGACGGAGTCTCTATAATTTTGGAAAATTCCAATATAGGTACAATTTCTAATCACATAGGTATGTTTAGAATGAAACTTCCATCAAAAAGCAGTAGGAGGATTAAAGTACAATATATGGGGTACGAAAGTCGTAATATAATCCTCAATAAAAAATTATGCGTCAATGACAGTATTTGCTGCAATGTGGAACTGCAACCAAAAAACAACATTTTGTCTGATGCGATTGTGCTTGGGAAGAGCAAGGCACAGAGGCATCGTGAAGTACCATCGGCAATAACGATTATAGATAGTCAAGAACTTAAATACAAAACTGCAACTTTGAACGAGATTCTTGACAATGCTGCTGGCATCAAGGTGGCTCAACAAGGTGGATTAGGTAATGCCTCGCGTATTATCATACAGGGAATGGACGGCAAGCGCATCGGTATTTTCATCAATGGCATGCCTATGGGCAACTCTGATGAATTTCAGCTCAGCAGCATTCCCATTGATATGGTAGATGAGGTGGAGATATACAAAGGTATTATTCCTGCATGGTTGGGAGGTGATGGATTAGGAGGAGCGGTGAATATCCGACTGAAAGACTTTAAGAAAAATCATTTGGAAATGGCATTTGAGGCTGCATCATACAATACATATATTGGTAGTTTGCAACTGAAACATTATTTGGGCAAGACTTCAACGGCTCTGCATGCTGGGGCAACGATGAACTATGCCAAAAACAATTATAGTTTTTCTTCTCCTTTTGAATTGGGACGCATCATTCACCGCGACCACGACGCATATACGCATGGTGGTTTCAATGTGGGTATAACTAGTCAGCAATGGTGGTTCGACCAGTTTGACCTAACATTGAGTGCCGACTATTATCGCAAAGAGATACAAGGTGGACTGATGAATGTGCAGAACAATATCCAGCATGCTTTCACACGAACACGTTCTGCAAGCACTTCGTTGAGTCTTGAAAAAAGTTTCTTGAAAGGAAAACTTACCGCACAGTTCCATTCAATCGTCGGATTCAGTCTTGTCAATCAAGTGGATACATCCCATTACTGTTACGATTTCATCGGCAATAGGTTTCCAAGTGGCTCTGAACGCGGAGAAATAGGTGCCGTTCCAAACGACTCGCACGATAGGCACACCACTGTCCGTGAATTACTCAACCTTACTTATAAGATTGGCAACAATCAACTTGTAACATGGACTACCAACTACCGCTATGGATGCAAGATGCCCAAGGACGAACTTGCCGACAGCTATTCACGACTGCCTACCAGTGGTTATCCAAGCCGATTGCATAGCATTGTGTCGGGATTGACACACGAACTAAAGTTGTATGGCGGAAAATTCACTAACGAGTTGGGAATTAAACTCTTTAATCACCATTCCGAAGTCCTTCCATTTGCAGAAGCAATCATGTTGCAAGACAAACTCAAGGCATCGAGCAACCACAGCACTATGGCAGGCTGGAGCGAGGCAATGGCATTGCATCTTCTTCCGAACAAGGCCCTGACACTGAAAGCCTCCGTGCAATCGACAGTCAGAATGCCTATCGCCGAAGAGTTGTTTGGTGATGGTGTACTGCTGCTGCCGTCAGAAAAACTACGTCCCGAACGTAGCTTTAATATCAATGCAGGAGCGATATGGCTCATCAATGCCATGCGTTATCCACAAGTGCGGATAGGAATAAATACCTTCTACATGAGCGCAAAGGATATGATTAAGCTGATGTACAGTTCCATGAATATGGCGTATGACAATATCGGAAAGGTTAGAGTGATGGGCATTGATATGGAAATGGAGAGCAAACTGAACCGCTGGCTCGATTTGCAGGGAAACATCACATGGCAGGATGCCCGCGATATGAGAAAGGAAGCCGTAGGCGGTGGAGAGAACTTTCACTACCGCTATCGCATTCCCAATATGCCGTATCTGTTTGGTAACGTTGGGGTACGTCTGCACAAAGACGGCTTGTTAAGTAAATCTTCTTCTTCAGCCTTTGCCTCTACTTTCGGATTCACTAAAGCGTTCAGCTATAATTGGGAGGCAAGCAAGCACAACACGATGCTCATACCTGCAAGATATTGCTGGGACGTTGCCGTACATCATTCTTTTAACAAACGTTGCCAGCTTAGCTTTGAGATACGCAACATACTTAATCGTGAGAATTGGGCAGAATTTAGATACCCGATGGAAAGGCGTACGTTTCACTTGAAAATGAAATATATAATCAACAAGATATAAACATTAAACAGAAAAAAGTATGAGAACTAACAAATTCTTATGGGCATTGCCCTGTCTTACGTTGCTGTTTGCGGCAACCCTGTCTTCTTGTTCTGAAAAGGACGACGACCAACCTGTAACCAAACATCACTTCCTAATGTCAGCACAAGCCGACAATGGTTTCTTCATTACGAGTTTTGAAAACCTCAACGAGGGTACGTCCGTGTCTTACGACAAGGCGATAACACTCCCCACAGGACACCTCTTTATGGAGAAATACGGAAAGAATGTTTATCTTCAGTCAGGCTCAATGTATGGTTTTGGTGGTGAGCAGACCCTTTACAAATACGAAGTGAATGCTAACGGACAACTTTCTGCCCAGCCAATGGGCAAACTCTCTTTTCCAGGTTCTCCCAACGTGGTGGAAATCATATTCGCAAGCGAGACTAAAGCCTATGCCATTACATGCGCAAGCCATGGACAGCTAATCGTGTTCAATCCCACCACAATGAGCGTAACGAAGGAAATAGACCTTTCACCTTATGCTGAGGGCGACAAAGACCCTGACGGTGGCAATGGTATCGTGCGTGATGGCAAGTTGTTCCTTCCACTCAACCAAGCGAAGTCCATGAAAGAAATCCTTGTAACGCCAGCACAGGTGGCTGTCATTGATGTGGCGACAGACAAGGTGGAAAAAGTCATAAAAGACGACCGTGCAACAAGTCTTGGTATGGTAGGGCATACATCACCTGTTATAGATGAGGCTGGTAACATTTATTTCCATACAGGTCCTCGTGCGGCAATGATGTGCCAGTTTATGCCGGGTAAGGGATACAAGGACGGACTGCTACGCATCAAGAAAGGTGAAACAGAGTTTGACAAGGATTTCTATATGAGTCTGCAAACAACAGAAGGAGCTGAAATAGGTTCTTACGGCATGTATATGGCTTATGGTGGCAATGGAAAAATCTACACATTCCTCTACAAACCATCATTGGTGAAAGACCCAAACGACCAGACCTATATTGTCAATAAATGCTACGTTCCTTACGAGATAGACGTGAACAAGAAAACTGGTCGCATACTTCCTCTTCCTGCCTCATGCGGTTGGGCTGCCAATGCCATCATCAAAGTTGGAAGCTCCATCTATTTCGGTGAACATACCGACAATGGAATAGGATTCTATCGCTACGATATGGCAACGGGGAAAGGTTTCATGCAACCAAGCGTGAAGACTCCGAATGGTGCTTACAAGGTTATTTCACTTGATTAAAACAACTAACGGGTGAGCATTACAAGCCTCTACAGTAAAGAAAGCTTGCAATGCTTACCCAATTAAACGATTATAAATATTCGATCATTTTAAAACTCCTTCAACAATGAAAGAAAATATAAAACTATCGTTTCTTTGGGTTGCAATAGTAGCAGGTATGTCTTCGCATTCTCTGATGGACGTGATGCCGCTTTTTTGGAATGCGGATATTGCCATTTCCAAAGATGGTGTAGTTCCAGTATCGATGCTTGTGATGATGGCTGTTGTGTCATTCACGCTTCCCATTACCGGGTTGCTTCTTTCGCTCTATGCCGTTAAGCGTTGCTACAAGATGGTACATTTCTGTCTTGCAGCACTTCTTGCCCTATTCTGTACGGTACATAGCACGGAACTGATATTCAGCTTTGAACTTCAGCAGCTCTTTATACATCCAATGCTGGTCATATTGAGTATTACTCTTGTTTATGAAGCATGGAAATGGTATAAGAAAGTATAGGTTATTAAAAACTATGATGATAAAATGATGAGCAGCCATATAATAAAAAGCACACTTATCATACAAGGTATAGTGTTTTTTGTGAACAGTCTAAAACGTCGTTCGTTATTCAACTTTAACTATGCAGACATTGAAGACGGATATTAAGCAACGCATATTGCAAGTTGCCCATCGTGAATTTATTAACAATGGTGTGCAACGTACATGTATTAGGAACGTGGCACATGAAGCAGGTGTAACAGTGGGAAACTTGTATCATTATTTTGATAGTAAGGACACATTGTTTAGAGCAGTATTACAGCCATTGCTCACCGCACTCGACCGCTATATTCTCTCGCACAACAATGAGGAGTTTCTCTCGCTCGAAGTGTTCGATTTGCAGCAACATCAAATCAATCACGTCATGACGATGCTCACACTTGTCAAGCAGTTTCGCCCTGAACTGCGGTTGTTACTCTTCAATGCTGAAGGAACTTCATTGGAAGGGTATAAGAATAAAATCATCGACCACCAGATGCAAGTAGGCGTGGAGTATCTCCGACTGATGAAAGAACGATACCCACACATAAACATCGATATTTCACCGTTCCTGATTCATCTCACCAGTTCGGCGTGGACAACCCTCTTCTGCGAACTGGTGGAACACGAGGAATACAGCGAAGAGGAAGTAAAACAAGCACTCATACAGTATGTCAGTTTTGGTACAGCAGGTTGGAAAGAATTGATTAAACCATAGGAAACTTTATTTGTTATATGAAAAAAATCTGTAAATTTGTTTCCGAGATTATTATAATCTTTGTTTTAATTTATATGTATATTAATACCTTATGGTTACCTGAAATCAGAAAATACCCAACTTTTAGATACCTATAATTCTTTGAGTTCATATTCGACAGACTCTTTTGAGCTAAAAACGAGATCTTCTCTTTTTATTTTTTATGAACTAAAACATATTGAGACATGAAACATTTTTATTCCTTTGCGGTTGGACTTAGTCTGTTTCTTGCTGCAACACCGCTACAAGCAAAAGTTTTCTATGTGACAACAACGGGAACAGGCGATGGTTCTTCATGGACAAAAGCCTTTGGAAGTATAGATGATGCCTTGGCAAAGGCAACTTCTGGGGATGAAATTTGGATTGCAGCAGGTACCTACAAGCCTACACAGCTCATTAAATCTTCAAAGAAAAACTCACGCCATTTTCCTCTAAAAGATGGTGTTTCGCTCTATGGTGGGTTTGCTGGTACAGAAACAACGAAGGAAGCGCGCGCGAAGAAAGAAGGTGGCGAAGCCTACGAATATGTACATGAGACTATTTTGAGTGCCGATGACGACGTGGCTGATGAATGGGTAAGAGAATCCAACCCTGAAAATCCTTTTAGCTATGGGTGGAAAGTTGAAAACAACATTATACCAGGAACAAAAAACAATGCTAATCATATCTTATTCAAGAAGGAGGAATTGACAGCTCCAATCACAATTGACGGACTTACCCTGAAGGGTGCGAACGCAATGGTATATAACGTTCAATGTTCGGGTGGCGCAATCTATGCAGTGGGCGATGTAACCATAACAACTTGCCAATTCGTAGAAAACTCTTGCTACTTCACGGCTGAAGGAAATAGGGATGCCAGTGGTGCTGCTATCTATTTGGAGGGTAAAGGCAAGGCGAAAATAGTTGATTGCTTCTTCAAGCGAACTTATGGCCACTCTCCAAACTCTCAAGCACAAGGTGGCGCAATATATGCAGTGAATACCGAGATAAAAGATTGTTACTTTTTGGACTGTGTTGCATTGGATGCAGGAGGAGCCGTTTATAATGTAGGGGGATCGGTTGTAGATTGCAATTTCGATGGTTGTTATGCTCGTGATGGTGGTGCTATCTATTCAGCGTCAGGTACATTGAGAAATAATAAAATATTTAATTGTCGTGCACTCCTTGGCGGAGGTATCTTCAATTTAGGTACAGCAATCAATAATGTTGTAGGCAATTGCTTTGCAGATTATACTTTGGTAGGCGAAGATAAAGGCGGTGCCGGTGGTGGTGTATATAACAAAGGTACTTTTGTCGGAGGAATTGTGTACAACTGTACATCGTTCCATGGTGGAGGCATCTTTGTCGATGGCGGTAAGGTAATAAACTGTACGATCCAGAATAATAAGTCAAGAAAAGCCGCAACCAGTGCTAATATAGACTATTCTTCGAACAGCGAAGAGCAGAAAGATGTTATCAATACCATCAGTAGCACTACTGTAGATAAATCAAATTTCAAAGCTCCAACGACTTTTGAAGGAAGTACTATTGATGAAAAGGAGATGAAAGACATTCTTCTTGCCAGTTGGGAACTGCAAGCGGGTAGCGAATTTATAGATAAAGGTGTGGCCATCAACGTTGAGAACTATACTAAAGACATTTATGGCAACGACCGAATAGTGGGTAATAGCATTGATATTGGTGCTTCTGAGTTCAAACCAGCAACGGCCATTGCGTCTGTTCTGCCTAATGGGGAGGCTCTCCGATATAGCTATTATTCTATTAGCGGACAATATATAGGCTCTGTATGTCCTTATCTTGCAGGTCTTTATATTGTGAAAACAACTGAAGGAAACAAGGTTGTAAGCACAAAGAAAGTACTCGTTAAATAGAGACGGTCCAGAATCTTTTAAGGAACTTATACCTTATATAATAGGCTGCGCACTAATAAAAGTATTGGTGCGTAGCTTTTTTCATGGATAGACCGAAAAAGAAACAATGGAAGTTTTCATGGTAGTAAGAAGACGAACTTAGAGATAGGAGTATAGAACTTTTTATCAACACGGAAGGAAAGTTTTTTCAAGAAATAAAAAAAGGTACAAAGAAAAAGGCGCAGTCCATAACGGGCTGCGCCTTTTTATAAAAAGGGATGAATAAGTGTCAATTAGATTTCGTTGCTCCAGTCCTCTTGAGTCTTGCGGACATAGGCAGCGTAGCGGCGCTGAGCGGCCTTCTTTGTTTCGGCATAAAGCTCATCGGCCTGTGCGGGGAGAGCTTTGCGCAGTGACAAGAAGCGAACCTCGTTGTCGAGGAACTCTTGGAACTTGTCCCAGTTAGGTTGTTTAGAATCGAGCGTGAACGGATTCTTGCCTTCTTTAGCCAATTCGGGGTTGAAGCGCCAGAGATGCCAGTAGCCACATTCAACGGCACGAGCTTCTTCGGCCTGACTGCGACCCATACCGCCCTTCACCTTCAAACCGTGGTTGATACACGGTGAGTAAGCAATGATGAGTGATGGTCCGGGGTAGGCTTCTGCTTCGCGGAAGGCTTTGAGGCACTGTGCTTGGTCGGCACCCATTGCCACTTGAGCTACATAGATGTAGCCATAAGTTGCTTGCATCAAGCCGAGGTCTTTCTTTGTGATTCGCTTACCAGCTGCTGCGAACTGTGCGATAGCGCCGATAGGAGTAGACTTAGAAGACTGACCACCAGTGTTGGAGTAAACCTCGGTGTCGAGTACGAGGATGTTCACATCTTCGCCAGAAGCGAGCACGTGGTCGAGACCGCCGTAACCGATGTCATAAGATGCACCGTCACCACCGACGATCCACTGGCTACGCTTCGTGAGGAAGTGGCTGAGTTCATCGAGCTGTGCGCAACCTGGGCAACCGTGTTCCTTACCTGCCTTGATGAATGGGAGGAGCTTGTCGGCTGCTGCGCGACTTGCTGCTGCATCGTCCTTGCCTGCTTCCCATTCCTGTGCTGCTGCCTTGAACTCTTCGGGTGCGCCGTCGCAAGCCTGAGCCAGGAGGGTGGAGATGCGAGCGCGCATCTTCTTGTTGGCGAGCAGCATACCCATACCAAATTCGCAGAAGTCCTCGAAGAGTGAGTTAGCCCAAGCTGGACCTTGACCCTTTTCGTTGGTAGTGTACGGAGTTGAAGGAATAGAGCCAGAATAGATAGAAGAACAACCTGTTGCATTAGCCACCATTTCACGGTCGCCAAAGAGTTGAGAAATCAATTTCACGTAAGGCGTTTCACCACAACCTGAGCAAGCACCGGAGAACTCGAAGAGCGGAGTAGCAAACTGGCTGTTCTTCGGGCTTTGTTTGATGTCTACGAGGTTTTGCTTAGATGTTACGTTCTTCTCGCAGTAGTCCCAGTTGTCGGCCTGGTCGAGCTGACTGTCGAACGGAACCATTTCGAGCGCCTTATTGCCACGCATACCCGGACAAACATCGGCACAGTTACCGCAACCGAGACAGTCGAGTACGTCCACTTGCTGAACGAAGTGCATGCCCTTTAGAGCTGCAGGAGCCTTGATGTCGATCGTTTTGCCCTTGAAGCCTTTGAGCTCTTCCTCGTTGAGGACGAACGGACGGATAGTTGCGTGAGGACAAACGAAGGCACATTTGTTACACTGGATACAGTTCTCTGATTTCCAAACGGGAACGAAAGCTGCCACACCGCGTTTGTCGTAAGCGGCAGTGCCTTGCTGCCATGTACCGTCTACGCTGCATTCGTAAGCGCTAACGGGGAGCTTATCGCCCTGCTGTGCATTGATGGGGCGCACAATCTTGCTGATGAATGCTGGTTCATCGCGCTCCTCTTCAGCATCAGCGGGAAGATTTGCCCATGCGGGATCTATTGTCAGCTGCTGGTATTCGCTACCGCGGTCAACAGCCTGATAGTTCTTGTTAACAACGTCTTCACCCTTGCGGCCGTAGGACTTAACGATGAATTTCTTCATCTGTTCCACTGCGAGGTCAACGGGGATGACGTTGGTGATGCGGAAGAATGCGGACTGCAAGATGGTGTTCGTGCGGTTGCCGAGGCCAATCTCTTGTGCAATCTTCGTAGCGTTGATATAGTAAACGGTGATGTTGTGCTCAGCAAAGTACTTCTTGATGTTGTTAGGCAAGAAGTCTACCAGCTCTTGTCCCTCATGAATCGTGTTGAGGAGGAACGTTCCGTTGTCGCGCAAACCTTCGAGCACGTGGTACATACGGAGGTATGCCTGAACGTGACAAGCCACGAAGTTAGGTGTCTTGATCTGATAGGTGCTGCGGATGGGCGTGTCGCCGAAGCGCAGGTGAGAGCAGGTGAAACCGCCCGACTTCTTAGAGTCGTAGCTGAAGTAGGCCTGGCAATACTTGTTGGTGTTGTCACCAATGATCTTGACAGAGTTCTTGTTGGCACCTACCGTACCATCTGCACCCAGACCATAGAATTTGGCTTCGAAGATGCCTTCGCCGCCGAGTGCCTGTTCTTTCTCCAAAGGCAGTGACTCGAACGTTACGTCATCCACGATACCCACACTGAAGTGGTTCTTAGGTTCAGGCAGAGCGAGGTTGTCGTAAACGCTGATAATCATTGTCGGGGTGGTGTCGCAAGAACCGAGACCATAACGGCCGCCAACGATCAATGGGCGATTCTCCTGATCGTAGAAGGCTTCCTTCACATCCAGATAGAGTGGTTCGCCTTCTGCCCCAGGTTCCTTCGTGCGGTCGAGCACAGCGATGCGCTTGCAAGTCTTAGGAAGTGCTGCAAAGAGGTGCTTCTTGCTGAACGGACGATAGAGGTGTACGCTGATGAGACCCACCTTGCGGCCTTGTGCCATGAGGTGGTCGATGGCCTCGCGAGCTGCTTCGGTCACTGAACCCATACAGATGATAACATCCGTAGCATCTTCTGCACCGTAGTAGCTGAAGAGTTTGTATTCACGACCTGTGATGCGGCTCACTTCCTTCATGTATTTCTCAACGATGCCTGGGATGGCAGCGTAGAACTTATTGGAAGCTTCGCGATGTGCAAAGAAGGTTTCGGGGTTCTCTGCCATACCGCGTGCCACAGGGTGTTCAGGGCTGAGTGCGCGAGCGCGGAATTCAGAGAGAGCCTTCTGATCCACGAGCGGACGGAGTTCTTCTTGATCTATCTCCTCGATCTTCTGATATTCGTGAGAGGTGCGGAAACCGTCGAAGAAGTTAATGAAAGGTACGCGAGCTTCGATGGTTGCCAGGTGGGCAACGGCGCTCAAGTCCATCACCTCCTGCACGCTACCTTCGCAGAGCATAGCGAAACCTGTCTGGCGGCAAGCCATGACGTCACTATGATCACCGAAGATACAGAGGGAGTGAGTGGCCAACGTACGAGCGGATACGTGGAAAACGCACGGCAGCAATTCGCCGGCAATTTTGTACATATTCGGGATCATCAGGAGCAAACCCTGAGAAGCTGTAAACGTAGTGGTCAGTGCACCAGCTTGGAGTGAACCGTGTACGGCACCTGCTGCACCTCCTTCGGACTGCATTTCCTGAACGGAAACGGTGTCGCCGAAAAGGTTCTTGCGGTCTTGTGCGGCCCATTCATCAACGTGTTCGGCCATCGGGCTTGATGGCGTGATGGGATAGATGGCAGCAACCTCGGAGAACATGTAGGCTACATGTGCTGCGGCTTGGTTACCGTCACAAGTGATAAATTTCTTTTCTTTTGCCATAAGTTATAGAAAATATAAATTGTGAATTGTCATTTGTTTGGCAGACTCACTGCCATGTATGAGTTAGCGAGCCGAGCCTCTTGTACTCGGCTCGCTGTATGGGGACAGACTAATAGAGGAAGCCGAACAACCAAATGGGGATTTCGTTGTCGCGGCCCACTTCTGTCTGATAGCGGGCAAGATATGTGTTGGGGGCATTCTTCACGCGGCGTGAACGGTCGCATACACATACGTTGGTGACACCATCAATAAGGAAAACGCCGTCGCGGCGTGTACTGTTGATTTTGTGGTGCCGCCACATCACGTTCACAAAGAATGTCTCCATCACGTTCTGCGTCGTAATGCCTGGTGCTTGCATGCCATACACCAGATTGGAGTCGTGGAGATAGATGGCTGCAGGCTTTTTGGGATATTCATTGCCCTCTCGGTAAATCGTGTTGATGAGGCGCGCCTCTTCGAGATATTCGATATAGTTCATCACTGTGGCACGGCTTGTTTGGATTTCCTCTGCCAGCTTCGACACGTTGGGGGCGTTGTTCTCCCCGTTGGCTGCCAGGAGATAGAGCAACTTCTTGATCTTCGATAGATAGCTCAGCTCCACTTGCTTGCGGAAGAGAACGTCCACTTCAATCATGTTGTTCATCGCCTTCAGTAGGGCCTCGGTGAAATTGCGGTTTTCGAGGTAGAAGGGGTAGTAACCGTGATGCAGATAGTCCTGAAAATGTTCCTGCGGGCGTACTTTGGGGAGAATCGCCTTGAGGATGTGCTCGTGGTTCTCCAAAATCTGCGGTAGGGTGTAAGTTCCCAATTCGAGACCTGTCTGCTGGTTGATGTATTCGCGGAAGGAGAAGCCGTGGAGCACATAACTGCGTGTGATGCGATCCAACTCGTGGTTGGCATTTGCTCCTTCGCCATGTACGCTCGTTGTGGAGAAAACAACGCGCAGATAAGGGTAGGCGTGGTATATCTCTACCAGCTGGTCTTTCCAGTTGGGGAGTTTGAAAGCTTGGTCTATAATCAGCACTTGCCCTCCACGGTCCACAAATTCGTGGACGAGCTCTTGCAGGCCACGTCCTTGGAAGTAGAAATTATTGGCACTGATATAGAGGGCTTGGTGCAGTTGAGGATCGAAAAATTCCTTGGCAAACTCGAGTAAGAAGCTCGTTCGTCCAACACCTCGCGGCCCACGGATGGCTATCATGCGGTAACTCCAGTCGATGTTGTCCATCAATGTGCGACGAACTACTGTCTTCAAATGACTGACGAGGTACTCATGTGTCTGGAAAAAAGGTTCTATCACGGCGTAATTTATTTAGTGCTCACATTTATAGAACTTCGCTCCTTGGGGGAGTTCTGTGTCCTGATGGAGCTATTAGGTTGCAAATTTACTTATTTATTATTGTATATACAAATTTAGTTCCTACTCTTTTTCTCCCTTTTCTGTCTGTCGCCACTCCTTGTTGTGGGCACCATCGGCCTTCTTTTGTCTTCTTTTTTGTTGTCTTCTTTTCCTTGTTGTTTTTGGTGGATTGAAGGCTACTTTTAGTCTGTTTTTGGGATGTGTTTGTGTGGTCATTTACTACCTTTATTCTTGACAATACTACTTGTGCAAATAGCGAGCGGCGGAATCTTTTTGGGTGGAAAAATGAGGAAGGAGGGAAAAAATAAAACCATAAAAGTGTTCAATTTTCACTATTGTGGTCGATGGAATAAGGATGTTCTTGAAAAAGCGGAGCGAGATGCTCCTGGCTGGTTCTGTTCTTTTCGTGTTTCTCCTTATTGTGTCGGTGAACACAATAAGGCTATCAGCTGGCGCAATAAGGGGACTGGCCGATAGCCTTATTGTATTTACAGATAGAACCCTTTTTTAGATTGTTTGAGAGGAGGCGTTCTTCGCTATCTCTGTTTTGTTTTTGATTTTCATGCGAGTATTAGTCGCGTAAAGTAAGAAATCATTTTACAATTTGAGGCGGCTGTTGGTTTGCTTTATTCTGCTCATTAGCACATTAGCACATTCCGGCGCTTCGCCGCCCTCATTAGCACATTACCTCCTTCTCATCAGCAGATAGAACACCATCGGAACGCCGAGCAGCGGCGTGAGCGTGTTGAGGGGTAGTGTGCCGCGGTCGCCAGGTAGCAAACTCACGACATTGCAAAGCAACGCCACGTTGGCACCCCAAATCATGGTGGCGGGCAAAAGGCGATGGTGATCGCTGGTGCGCAATGTGAGGCGCGCGGCATGAGGCACGGCCAATCCGATGAATGAGATAGGACCGCATAGAGCAGTGACAACAGCCGTCAGAAGGCCCGTGAGCAGCAATACGATGGTCCGGCTGCCCACTACGTTTGTCCCCAGATTTTGCGCGTAGTTGTCGCCCAACAGGAGGGCATTTAGAGGTTTGGCCATGAAGATGGTGGCGGTGAGCGTCAGCAAGATAACGGTGGCGAAGAGAGGGAGTCGCTCCAGCGTGACCCCACTGAAGTTTCCCAGTCCCCAAATCATGAAACTCTGCACGCCTTGCGCTGTGGCATAGAAACTGAGGAGCGAAATGAGCGATGAGGTGATGAAACTAATCATCACGCCCGCGATGAGCAGCGTGAGCGTTCCAGGCATCCGCCGGCTGAAGATGAGGAGCAGTACGATGACCACGGCGGCCCCTATGAAAGCAGCCACCACGGTGAGCAGGAAGCCACTCAGTGTGAGTTCGCCAGCCGTGAATGTGCCGCCCAGTAAAAGCATAGCGATGGCAACGCCCAATCCTGCGCCACTATTGACGCCCAGAATGCTCGGGTCGGCCAGCGGATTGGCAAAAATGGTTTGTAGCAGTAGACCAGCCACAGCCAGAGCAGCACCCGCCATAGCAGCGGTGAGCAAAGCTGGTAAGCGCGATTGCAGGACGATGAAAGCCGTGGCGCTCGTAGTGTCGTTGCCCGTCAGAGCCTGCCACACTTCGCCTGCTGGTAGGTCAATGCTACCCCAAAAGAGATTGGCCGTGGTGAGTAAAAGGAGTAGACCTACGCTTGCGGCATTCCAGAGGGTGCGCATCCTGCGGGCGTGGGAATCTCTTTGTGGGGACGTACTGTCGGTGGTGCGCGTCGGTTGGTCGGGCATAAAAGTGTAAGGAAAAGAGGGTTATTTCATCGGGAAGAAATACCGCGTTTGATAGTCGGGCAGTATTTCCGGATGGAAAATCTTGATGAGGTCTTTCAGCAGAAAGTCGGGGCGGAATGGGGCTTCCTCGAAATAGGGTACTTTCATAGAGTTGCAGTACCAAATATGGTGTTCTTGGAACGCTTTGAACTGAGCATTGGGGGCGAAGTCTTGTTGCAACTGTTTGTAGGTCAAATCCGTTGGACCGCCGCTCTTGATGAGCCAGAGGTCGGCAGCATGTGCTTTCTGAAAGACGGTTTCGAACGAGAGAGACACAGAACCGCTCTCGTCATTGTTGGCGAAGCAATAGTTGGCACCTGCATCCTTGTAGAGGCTACCTAAATAGCTCTTGCCGCCAGGAACGTACCATGCGCCGCCTTGCTTTTGGTCGATGAGCAGCGTGGGGCGTGTGGTGGTTTTTTGAACCGTTGCGGTTAGCTCGGTGTAGTTCTTTTCCACGATTTTGAAAAGACTGTCGGCCGTGGCTTCTCGCCCAAAGAGCAGTCCGAAGAAGCGCATCCATTCCGCCCGCCCCAGCGGCGTGGCTTCCATATAGTCGGCGCATTCTATCAGAGGGATATTGAGTTTTTCAATACCGCCGTAGCTGGCGTTCTGAAAGGGAGAAACAAGCAGCGCGTCTGCATGGCTCGCTATCATCTTTTCCAAATCGGGTTGGGTGGACATCCCCATGTTTGCGAGCTTTCCGCTGGTCACCGCCTGGCGCAGTTCGGGGCGCATGATATAGTCGTAGTCGCACACGCCGCAGAGCTGCTTCATGGCGCCAAGGTCGCAAAGCAAACTCCCATGGACGCTCGTGAACGCCACGGCGCGTTCCAGTGGAGTGCGTACAACCGTGCCTTTGGGACATTGAGTGGGCATCGGAGCGGAGTGTGGGATGAGGATGTAGCGATGGAGTGTTCGCCCTTTGTTCCATGCGTCCATGACATCGCAAACGGTGAAACTGTCCGCGTGTTCTATCTTGAGGAGCTGGGCATACTGGATGCCGCCGTCTTTCGCCCCTTGGATGGTCTCGGCTTGTTTGCCAGCGCAACCCGTGAGTAGGAAGTGGGCGAAAAGAAAGGATAAAGCGAAGAGGGTATCCCATGCGTGATGGTGCGCCCTTTTCGTGTGAAAATGTTGCTGTTGTGTGTGGTTTTTCATCACTAAGAATTAGATGGAGATTTCCCCGCAAAGGCTCGTGTTCATAAGCTTGTGGATGGTGTTGCGGTCGTAGTTGTGCCCCAAAAGGAACATGAGTTTTGTTAGCATTGATTCGGGCGTGGAGTCGTAGCCATTTACTACGCCAACTTGCAGGAGTTGTAGACCTGTTTCATAACGGTGCATCTCCACACGCCCCTCGGAACATTGCGTGATATTGGCCAGCACAACGCCTTGATCGTCTAATTTTTTTAGGCAATCAATGAGCCACGGCTTTTGTGGGGCATTGCCCGCACCAAAGGTTTTCAACACCACGCCGCGAAGGTTGGGAACGCTGAGAAAATGCTCTACGAATTCTTTACGTATGCCTGGGAAAATCGTCAGAATCATAACGTGGTCGTCCATCAAGTAGTGGGGCTTGAGTGGGCGGGAGAAGTCGCGCTGCAAGATCAGGTGCGGTTCGTATTTGATGTTGATGCCCGCATGAGCCAGTGAAGGATAGTTGAAGGAGCGGAAGGCATTAAATCCTTCTGCGTTTATCTTTGTGGTGCGATTGCCGCGCATCAGTCGGCTGTCAAAATAGATGCAGACTTCGGGAACTATAGGCGTGCCGTCGGGGTTCTTGGCGGCGGCAATCTCTATGCTTGTCAGGAGATTTTCTTTGCCGTCGGTGCGCAACTGTCCGATGGGCAACTGCGAGCCGGTGATAATAACGGGCTTGGACAAGTCCTCCAGTAAGAAGCTCAGAGCTGAGGCGGTGTAGGCCATCGTGTCTGTGCCGTGAAGCACAACAAAGCCGTCGAAGTCGTTGTAGTGTTTGTCGATTATTTTCGCTATCTCAATCCAATTCTTCGGGTCCATGTCACTGGAGTCGATAGGGGGATCGAAGGAAAAAGCCTTCACGCAGTAGTCCATGCGGTTCACTTCTGGCACCATCTTTTGGAAGCGATCAAATCCGAAGTTTTCTAATGCGCCCGTCACGGGGTTTTCTATCATTCCGATAGTACCACCAGTGTAAATAATCAAAATAGAGGTCATAAAATATGTATTTTATGGGGCAAACATACTAAATAATTTATAAATATGACAAACTTACGCCTTTCTTTAATAGAGGAAAATGTATCTCGGCGGGGCTTGCGGCGATTTTTGTTTAGATGTGTGTTCTGTCTTTTTGTGGCGTTTTTGTGTTTTATACCCTATCATTTGTTGGGAAAAAGGGAAAATACAAGTGATATTTTTGTGCGGTTGGAAACCTTTATTTAATTTTGTGGCTCAAATGTGTAAATGCAATTTTCTCTAAAGAAAACTATAAATAATGTCTGGAAGCGTTCAAAATAAGAATAAGGAAGAGGATATTCAGCTTATTCCCTTGTTCAAAATGTGCTGGGCACTGTTCCTCGCTAATCTTAAATGGTTTATTCTCTCTGTGGCGCTCTGCCTCGTGTTAGGCTATATCTATCAGGCTCGTAAACCTCGTGTCTACCAGCGTCAAGCTGTCATTCTTTTCGAGGATAACGACGATAGCAATAGTGGAGGAATATCGCGCGGCTCACGTAATAGCGGACTCAATACATTGATGCAACTCAATGGTATCAGTGTCGGAGACAATCTCAAGAATGAGATGTTTATTCTTACCTCTGAACGACTCATGACGCGCGTTGTAGATAGTCTGGGACTTGACGTGGATTACACAACGGGCGCGGGACTTCATTCCGTGGCGCTTTATACGGATCGTCCCTTTGAGATTGCTTTCCAGAGAAAAACCGAAGATCTTATAAATTTCGAGGCGAAGATTCAGAGCGATGGTACTGTGAAACTTTCCAACTTCGTTCGTTTCGATGGAACAACGGGGAAAAAGAAAATGTTTAAGGAGCATCTTAGTGTGCGCCCTGGTACTGTGGTGAAAACGCCTATAGGAAATCTGCAAATCAATAAGACTACGCTTTTCTCGCGCTTTCCTGAAAATAAGGCCATCGAGATATCTCAGATGCCTGTTCAGATGGCGGCAAAAATATATAAGGATAAGATTTCCGCAAGTGCCTACGACAAGGAGACATCTCTCGTGGTGCTTTCAGTGCAAGATATAAATACTGCACGGGCTGAGGACTTGCTCAACGCGGTCTATGAGTTGTACAAACAGGATGTTGTTGACAATAAAAATAGAGTGGCTTCAAGTACGGCCAACTTTATTGATAAGCGTGTGATGCTTATTGGGCAGGAACTGACACACGTGGAAAATCGCTTGGCGTCCTTCAAGCAGCAGAATAGTGTGATAGATTTCCAAGAAGCGGCAGGAGCTATGACAGCACAGAGCGCTGATGCTCGTCAGCAAGCTTTGCAGCTCGAAACGCAGCTTTCGGTGGCGCGCTATCTGCAAGAGTTCCTTCAGAACAATTCCAACGAACACCAGATTATCCCTGCCATCAATTTGGAGAAAGCAACCTTCAATGGTCAGATTGATGCTTACAATCAGTTGATGAATGAGCGCAATAAAAATGCAGCTAACTCTAGTGAACAATCGCCTTTAGTGCGCGATCTCGATAAGCAGTTGGCATCACAGCGCACAAGCATTCTTTCTTCTGTTCGCAGTTATGTGCACTCTGTAGGGATGCAGGCTAATGCGGCGCGGAGTAATGAGAACTCGCTGATGGGGCAAGTGAGCAATGCGCCTCAAGCTGCTAGAAAAGCACTCGATATTCAGCGTCAGCAAAATCTCAAAGAAACTCTGTATACTTACTTGCTGAACAAGCGCGAGGAGGTGGCTCTTCAGTTGGCCATCAATGAAGCCAATGTTCGTATGGTAGAAAATCCGCTGGGTCCTTCGTCTCCTGTCTCACCACGTAAGGTGGTAATCATGTTCATCGCCTTCCTGATAGGTTTGATAATACCTGCAGTGGTTCTTTGGCTGCGCGAACTTTTCGATGTCACTATTTCTGGTCGTCAGGATGTTGAAGGTGTTGTTACGGCACCAATTGTGGGAGAATTACCTCGTTGGGAGTCGCCGTCGGAGGATGCACTTATCACTCATTGTGCGGCAAACGATCCTATCGTTGAGGCTTTCCGTATGTTGCGCTTCAGTCTGAGCTTCGTGCGCCGTACGGCAAAGGTGATGGTTCTTACGTCTACGACGCCACACCATGGTAAGAGTTTTATCTCGCGCAACCTCTCTGTTGTCTTTGCTATGGCAAACAAACGTGTTCTCTTGATTGATGCGGATATTCGTAAGCGTACGCTGTCGAGCGACTTCGGTCGTACGGCGGGACTCACTTCTTGGCTTGTCGATGTTGATAATCAAACGCGGTTGGAGGATATCGTGGTGAAGGATAGTCTTACGAAGGGCGTTGACTTCCTGCCGGCTGGTATCTTACCGCCCAATCCTGCTGAATTGCTGATGAGTGATCGTCTGGAAGAGTTGGTGGCTGTAGCGCGTGAGCAATATGACTTCATAATTTTTGATACTACTCCAATCTTTGGTGTTGCAGATGCGAGCATCGTTGATCGTGTGGCCGATTTAACTCTCTATGTGATGCGTGTGGGCATGCAGGAGAAGGCTTTCCTTCCCGAGCTTGAAAAAATGTATCAAGATAAGAAGATGCGCAATCTCTGCCTTATACTTAACGATTCAGACGCTAAATCGCGTAAGAAGGGGTATGGCTACGGCTATGGTTACGGTTATGGTCAGTATGGCTATGGTTATGGCTACGGTTATGCCCAAGAGCGGAAAACACAAAAACTAGGAAGTGGACTGCTTGGCAAACTTCGGAAATAATCTCAGTCTCTAATTCATATATATAATAAGAAAGGTGGAAAGTGGGCAAAGTCTCTCTTTCCACCTTTTTTCTTTGCCAGCTCAGCCCCATTCTTCTATGCCTTCTTTTCGTTACTGCGTTTTATTCTTCTTCTGTATTCTTCCTTGTACCCTTGTTTTCTTTTAATCATTTCAATAAGCCCGCCTCGTTGGCCTTCTCTTCTTTGTCGCTCTCTATCAAATGTTCTCAAAACTTGACAGAATCTTGCTGCTGATTGCCGTCTAGAAAAATCAAAACGTCCTCTTCCTTCCTGAAAATCCATACTTTCTCACCATCCACACTCGCCCAAAAGTTTGCAAAACCACCAGAAAAAACTGCAATCTTTAACGTAAATCCTCTTTTCCTGCACTATTTTCCCTAAAAAGCCTCTTCATCTCTCGGTCATTTTCCTTATTGTGTCCGCCGCTCCCATAAGCCTGTCCGCTCACAGCCTTATTGTGTCGGCCGATATCCTTATTGTAATGACGCCCAAGCCCCTTCAACTTCTCCCTATTTCCTGCGACTTTCCCAATTTACGCCCTTCTCCAACGAGAAAAAGTAAGAACATTCTTGATAAAATCTATCTATTCATCAAGAACAGCCACCCATCACTCCTATATATAATAGAGGATATCAATCCCTCCACTCTGCCCAATCAGTCCAACCACACCTTCTCGCCCATTTCTCAATAATTCCTCACTTTTCCTCAGATCTCCTCACGGTTTTCTCCCTGAAAACCTCCATTCTAAAACTTTTTTCAAAAAAAAGTAGTGTATAGGCTTTGCTATTCCAAAAACTCGTAGTACTTTTGCAT
>NZ_DBHHRH010000013.1:0-9225 GCF_057240785.1 Alloprevotella sp.
GATGCAAAAGTACTACGAGTTTTTGGAATAGCAAAGCCTATACACTACTTTTTTTTTGAAAAAAGTTTTAGAATGGAGGTTTTCAGGGAGAAAACCGTGGGGAGATCTAAGGAAAAGTGAGGGATTATTGAGAAAAGAACGAGGAGGTATGGTGGGAGTGATCGGGCAGAGCGGAGGTAATGAGAGACGAAGGAGCTAAGAGGGAAGGTATCAGCTCAAACAGAAGTGAGTATTCATTTATCCTCTCTTTACAAACTTACACATATCAAAGTCGTCAAAAAACAATATAGGGTTGGAGACGCTTAAAATCTTCGGGGGTAAAATGCTCAGAGAGACTTAAGTCACGCCAACTTTTTATCGGGCCAAACTTTCTTACGTAGTTCATTATTTCTTTAACCTGTTCATAGTTTAAATATGGATGATGAACAAGTTGCTTAAAAGTACTCTTATTAATATTTAAGGTCTTAACTGGAGCGTTAGATGCCACTTCAAACCACTTTTCAATCCCCTCAGGCAACCCATCCACCTCTTTTATCTGATTACGAGAAACAAAACCTCCAAGACGTTCACGATAACGACATATTTTAGAAGCATAATAACTTCCCACTCCAGGGATACGTTTTAATTGAGTTGTATCAACAGTATTAAGATCTAGAATAGTAAGCTCCTTATACTTTTGGGGATAGGAGGCTCGAATAGAATCATATCGCCGACGAGAGTCGGAAAATGATTTATCTTCAGATTCTACACATATGTATGGCCTTAAGCGCTCAAAATCTGCTTTTGTAAGTCCATATAAACGTTTAAAGTCATCTGGAGAACGCCAGCGTCCCCCCTTCCGCCTATACTTTAAAGCATTATGAGCCATCCAAGGCTTTAAGCCAAGTCGAATAAAAGTTACAGAATCACACACATTAGGATCAAAAGGGAAAGCCTGCTTTACAGCGCCACCATTATATTGCGCATAACGACCTCGATACTGCCTCTCAACACTATCCTGTTCCATTTGGAAATGGAGTACAGAAAGAGAATCCTTTAAAGACAAGCTCCCAGTAGATAGATTAGGACTTAAGAAATAATACGCCACTCCGCTGCCGACCAACAACACCAGAGCCAAAGCAATAAAACCTCGACGATCAGCTTCTGGCATCAAACGCCAATACTTCTTACTCATAGATATTGGATTTATCCGATTACTGAGGCAAATATAAGAAATCTATATTTTAAATCCAAATTATCATTTAAGAGAGGGTGTGAAAGTCTCGTAAGTACCATCATCATAAAAGACACGAATCTCTCTTACTTTACGAATTTTTCTGTCAATTATATTAACTTCTTTATTTTGTTCTATTTTACTTCTCTTTGTATATAAAGAACGATCCTGCACTAGAGGTTGCTCTATAGCAGGTTCGGAAAACAAAAGCCCCAATTCTGCCTGAGGAGAAGAAGCATTCACCAAATCAGACTCAGGAGCTTCAGATACTACTTGTGCTGGCACAACAGAAAGGTGACTATCTCCCTCACCAAATAGAAGCCAATTTATATTTATCTCGGGAAAAGCTTTATGAATTGCTTGAACATGGTTATTTGTAGGACGAGTCCTACCAGTAAATATACTTGACAATGACGCAGCAGAAATTTCCAATTTAGCAGCAAAATCCTGTTGGGACATTTTGGCATCATCCATAATTTGTCGAATACGATCCTTCATTTCCATAACTTTTCAATCATTTATTATTGCACAAATAGAGAGCTAAGCTCATTTTAAAGGATAAAAGTCTCTCTCCTCTCCTAAAAAGAGGCTCCTTCTAAGCATTTACAAAGATAAAATCATTTTTCTACACAAACAACATTTGCGAACAGAAAAATAAAGCCGCTAAATCAAAATTTCAAAACTAAAATTTACATTCCAAATAACACAAATTACACATTTTCATATCGCACCCCTGTATACATATGTAATTTGTAGATATTAAGACTTATACTATATTCTTGGAAAATACATCCCTTTAATTATACATCAATTAGTTATCACCATACATAGCTCTTAAAATAAAGCGATAAATCTACTGTATAAGTAAACAAACCAGATATTCTCATAAAACATATCAAACAACAAGAATAACAAACTGGTTTTCAATAAAAAAAAGATAAAATATAATATCGAATAAAAATAAATATCTTTTTGTATATCATTCCTTTCGATTTATGAATTTATATTTATATGTACTTATATTCAGTGTGTAAAGATAAACAACAGAGGATATATTTTTAACAATGTGAATATATAAACTGAATATACAAATCAATATATACACTTGAATTCCATAACAAAACTTAACGCGCAATATTTAGAGAAGGAATAAGACTACTTCGCTCAATTTATTCATGAATCTAGGCGAGAGATAAAGAATTCTTTATCTCACGATTCTCAGAGCGCAGAAAATATCTTAACTGATTATAAATCAATAAATACACATAGAAAAAACATGCATCATTATTGATAACTAAAAAAATGAGTAATCCACCATTTTGCAATCTATAGGATTACAAAATAGATAAATAAATAAAGAAATAGGTCCGTTTTTAGAGATTAAAACACTAATAGAATAAGGTAATTCACATTTTTGCAAGAATAGAGTTTCAAAGAAGAGGAGTTGTGCAGAGATTTTACGTATTCCAGAAGAGAAACAATTGAGGCGAGGATCTGCTATTCTCGCCTCAATTGTACAATAATATCATCAAATAAAATATTGACGAAATAGGCTTTAGTGAAGAATAAAAAAGAGAAGTTCTTTTAGTAGTTCTCCAGATGAGATCGTAGCACCTTCTACACCTTTTGAGCGAGCATCTGCACGTCGGATCTCCCCTATTATTTGCATCACTTTCACGCCGGAATAATTTGCCATCGCAGGGAGGATATTTTTCCTCACTTGCCATTCTGTAATACCTAAAAAGGCAGCCACTCCCCTTTCCGATTTATCTGGAGAATAGTAGGACAACATCAGATTTTGGAAGAATTTGAAGACTGTAGGAATTATTCTATTTATCGGAAACACTTTTGAGTTTTTGTCAAAATAATTTGCAATTTGCATTGCTTTAAAAATGTTCTTTGAAACGAGCGCATCTTGCAGCTCATAGACATTGTAATCCTTACTTATCCCTATATTCTCCGCCACCAAATCCTTCGACACCTTTTTACATCCTTCGGGCAAAGCAATACAGAGTTTATCCAATTCGCCAGCCATACGACTCAAGTCGTTTCCAACATGAGCCGCCATCATTTCTGTAGCATCAGGATCGATACCCACCTTCTTACGTCGGAGATAATCTTCTATGAATTTAGGTAACTGAAAATCCTTCAACTTTGGAGAAACGAACAGGACGCCCGTTTTCTCGACGAGAGATGCTAAGCGTTTACGGCGATCCAGTATTCCATTTTTATAACAAAACACCAAGACTGTGGAGAGCTGCGGATGCTTTAGATAGTGTTCCAAGCGTTCCACTTCTTTAATATTCTGCGCCTCTTTCACCACCACCACCAAGCGTTGTGCGCCCATAGGAAAACCATTGGCAGCATCAATGACATTAAAAATAGTGGTTTCTGCCCCAAAGAGTGTGATTAAATTAAAATCTCTCTCTTCGGGATTCAGCGCAGACTGCACGATAAAATCAGCCAAGCGGTCAATATAATAGCTCTCTTCTCCTTCCAGAAAATAGAGCGGCTTATAATTGCCCGCTTGGATGTCTCTCACAATGGCTTCATAAGGAACTCCTCCTTGATTCTTAGTAGGAAATGCCATCGTTTGTATGTCTATATTATATATATGTTACCAGTCATATTTCAGGTGTCGCACCGTCTTACGCTGACCGATGATAAGTTTCATAGCTTCGATACCTATGCGCACATGAGTCTCAGCAAAGTTTGCCGTCACCTTGCGGTCACTCTCGCTCGTCTTAATTCCCTCGGCCTCCATTGGATTATCAGACACCAGCAACAAAGCGCCTGTTGGGATATGATTGTAGAAACCGCAAGTGAATAGAGTTGCAGTTTCCATATCAACAGCCATAGCACGCGTTTCGCGCAGATAGCTTTTGAAGCGATCATCATGTTCCCAAACGCGGCGGTTTGTCGTGTAAACCGTCCCTGTCCAGTAATCCTGATTGTTATCACGCAATGTTGTCGACACAGCACGTTGCAACATAAAGGCAGGAAGCGAAGGAACCTCAGAAGGGAAATAGTCGTTGGAAGTACCTTCACCACGAATACCAGCCAGCGGAAGGATATAATCGCCCAAATGCGTTTTTTCAGAAATACCGCCACACTTACCCAAGAATAAGCAAGCACTCGGTTTCACTGCACTCAGCAAGTCCATAATCAGCGCAGCGTTTGGACTACCAATCCCGAAGTTTATCATTGTGATGCCGTTAGCTGTAACGGCACGCATATTAGAGGTCGTTTCTTCTATAGGAACACCGCTCAACTCACAAAACAAATCCACATAATGATTGAAATTGGTCAGAAGGATATGCTCTCCAAAATCTTCCAGCGGCAGACCAGTATAACGCTGGAGCCAATTACTCACGATTTCTTCACGCGTCTTCATATAAATAGTTTTTATACGCATTTTCGGCGGTATACAAAGCCTGCAAATCCGCCGAAATACTTAATTTTGCAATATATTTATTGATTTGCAAAAGTAAGAAAATGATTTCACTTAATCTGCCAAACTTTAATATTAAATTACGCCGGCGAGATGACGGGCAGACTGAAATCCTCGACTTTTTGCGGCAACGCTACATTCGCCTAACCCCTGAAGAATGGGTTAGGCAGCATTTCACCCACTTCCTCGTTGAACACAAGCACTACCCCGCAGGGCTCTTGGGCAATGAAGTGAGCCTCAACGTCAACGGTGTTGAGCGACGTTGCGACAGCGTACTCTTCAATCGCGAAGGAGGAAACCCGCGTATGATCATCGAATACAAAGCTCCCAGCGTTCGCATCACGCAAAAAGTCTTCACGCAAATCAGTTCGTACAACAGTGTACTCCATGCCGACTACCTCATTGTTTCCAACGGCCTAGACCACTATATCTGCCGCATCAATTATTCCGACCTCAGCATTCATTTCCTCCCTGAAATCCCCGACTACGCAGAACTCTATTAAGCTAATTTGGTGGTTTCCCCACTTTCGTTTATCTTTGCCCATACTAAACTAAGATGAAAATAAAGTTTTTATATGGCAACGATTTATGACTACACGGTCAAAGACCGTAAGGGTGCTGACGTACCTCTCCGTTCCTACGAAGGCGAGGTTTTACTTATTGTCAACACTGCAACAAAATGTGGATTCACTCCTCAATACGAAGAACTGGAAAAACTATACGAACACTTCCGCGGTAAAGGCTTCCAACTGCTCGACTTCCCTTGCAACCAATTCGGTCAGCAGGCTCCGGGTACTGATGCACAAATTCACGAATTTTGCCAGCTCACCTATGGTGTCGACTTCCCACAGTTCAAGAAAATAAAGGTCAATGGTCCTGATGCAAGCCCGCTCTTCCTCTTCCTACAACAGCAAAAAGGCTTTGCAGGATTCGATATGGAACACCCCATTGCCTCCATTCTCGACAAGATGCTGAGCGAAGTCGACCCTGACTACAAAGAGAAAGCCGACATCAAATGGAACTTCACCAAATTCCTCATCAATAAGCAAGGCCAGGTAGTAGCTCGCTTCGAACCTACGGCTCCCATTGCCGAAATTGAAAAGAGTATCGAAGCTCTACTAGTATAGGTAAACTTCAGAAATAAAAAGACATACTTTAAGCCGCGCAAATCTGACGTCAGATTTGCGCGGCTTTCTTTTGCGGAATTTCCTAAAAATACCTTTAGGTGCTATAACAAACAACTAAGTTTTATCACTCATCCCAAAGATTGGGGTGAGCAGGAGAGCCAGATCCTTTATCGGATGAATCCTCATCGTCGAAGATCCCTTGTCGGGTCTGACCACCGCCACCAGGACCAGCACCGCTACCAATAGGGACGGAGATATCAAGGATATGACTCTGAAGGTCAACAGTCACAACTTCCATTGCGGGAGTTACATATATTTTTGTTTTCATTGTATTCACTTGTTTTTTATTTCTTCTCTTTATCGTCTCTCCCTCAAAAACGCCATCTGTAAAGCATCGGTACCATTGGGGAGAAGACAGAGAATCTCTTATTTTTGGGAATCCTCGTTCCCCCTCTTTTTCCGAAGAAGCGGAACGAGAATAGAATTAGAATTTATAGAATTTCTTACCGTTTACAATATAGATTTGTCCACGCTCCAGCTTATTGTAGTCTTTACCCATCAGTTTACCATCGATGGAATAGAACGGGTATTTACCACTGTGCATATCCTTTTCTGTATCGCTTTCGAGCTGGTTGATACCAGTCACATTGCTGTCGTCGTCGCCTTCAAGCACAAGAAGGAAACTTCTGCTGGCAGCAGCACCCGTAGGACTGCTCACAAAGCAGCGGAAAGGAGCAATGTAGTCGTTCTCCACTCCATCTTGCACTGCCCACCACTTGTTGCCATTCAGATAGTAGGCTTTCTTGGCATACGCAGCAGCATTGTCTATCTTCTCTGTAGTTCCAAAGAATTTCCAGTCGCTCGTTTCAATTCCCAGCTGTCCGGCATCATCCACTTTTGGAGAAACTGGAACTGCCACATTGTGCATCACTGGCAGTTTGTGTGTCTGTCCATCAGTAATTCTTACAAGGTATGGTTTGTTGGCAGAGAGGCGTGTACCTTGAGGCACTTCACGGAACACAAAAGCCTTTTCTCCATCACTATGCACATTCTTTTTCACCAGCGTATAGGCACACATACCTTCAGGCAGATCCGTGGGATAGGGCAAATAGAGCGTACTCACCGCTTTGCCAGTAGTGACATTGAAAGTGCGGCTATAGCGTGCCGTTTGTGCAGTGAAAGCAAAAGGCACACGGTAAGGCAGACCATCTTTCACAAAGAATTGTTTACACTTTCCGTCCATGATAAAGTTCGAACCATCGCCACCTGTTTCATCATTGTTCTCATCTGTATTAAAGCGCTGATCAAACGTCGCAGTGGGCAGTGCTGAATCATTAAACTTTACCTCTGATGGCAGATAAACCAAAGTATTAACTGATGCAGAGACAAAATTTGGATAAGTATCTGCATCATAACCATTTTCGCGTGAAAACTTGTAAGCTGTGTTTGGCTCCCCCTTGAGGTGTACCGTTTGGATCGTACAGTCGCGAGTGTCAATATACAGTAATCCTGAAAAATAATCCCATTGGCCTATCATAGTATAAACTTCACCTCCGCGTCCATTGAAATACTTATCGTATGTACCCATCCTGATACCATAGACACGGCTTTTCAAAAAAGGATTTCCTGGAGTGATTCTGTAAACTCCTTCTGCTGGTGCTTTCAAATGACCAAATACAGCTTCTCCCGTTATACCCGTTGAATTGAAGACCTCTGTACCAATATATTGAAGTGAAGAGGGAATCATTTCGTTAGCATCGCCTTGAAGAGGGCAATTAGCAAAAGCCTGATCCTCAATGCGAGTTATGGTCGAAGGAAGTGGAGTAATATTAGTAAGTGAAGAACAATCAGCAAAAGCCCTCCAAGCAACAGTTTTTAAGCCTTCAGGTAATAGTATGTTAGTAAGTGAAGTGCAACTTTCGAAAGCGTACTGTCCAATCTCAATAAGACTCATTGGGAAGTTGACACTAGTCAAACTTACTGTTTTACCAAAAGCTCCTTCGCCTATTTTAGTTATTCCCTCTGGCAGATTTACTCGGGATAAATTTGAACAATTATAGCAGATGCCTTTAGGAATTTCTGTTATTCCTCCTGCTTCTATTGTAAATTCTGTAATATTGCTCTCTGAAAACGCATAGTCGTATACCTTAGTAACAGTAGAGGGAATCGTGAAATGAGTAGAAGGAGGAAATTTTACTTTACAGAAAGCATAAGCATTTATTTCCTCTACTGTAGCAGGGATATTGAAAGAACTGATATTCGACAAATTGGCGTTATATAGAGCAAATGCAGGAAGTTTCTTTACGGAAGGACGAATAGTTAAGGAACTAATAATAGAATTACCTAAAAGAGATCTAATACCACTAAAACCCATACCTTCTGGCGCAATAAGGGCTGATGGTTCAGGACCATCTAATACGATATGAGAAAACTTCAAACTATTTTTACCAACAAATACTGAGTTATGATTTGAGTTATATCCATCCCATGCTGGCTGCCGTTGAGCTTTCATAATGAGGGTTCCACCAAACGGACAATTGGCAAAAGCATCTTCATAAATAGTTTTCATTGTCTCAGGAATAGTAAGGTCTCCTGTCAAAGAACAATTATAAAAAGCAAATTTCCCTATACTCTCTAATCCGCTTTGAAGGCGTAGTTGAGTAAGGTTGGAACACCCAGCGAATCCACAAAGTTCAATGGTTTTAAACTTTCCTGGTATAGTTAAAGAAGTTATACTTGTACAGCCCTGAAATGCGTATTCTCCAATTTTAGCTACCCCCTTGGTTGGCCCTTCTTCAAAGTTTATAGAAGCTAAACTAGTACAGTTATTAAAAGCGTTAGAACCAATCTCTGTTACTTCTGCTGGAATAGTTAGTGATGTTATAGGAGTGCCAGAAAAAGCACTATTTGAAATTTTTTTCAGATCATGTCCAAACGTAACGGAAGTTATACCTGTATCCTGAAAAGCACCTACTCCTAGCTTCTTTGCATTGGTAAGATTTATAGTAGAAGAAAGGTGTGAACAGTCTTCAAAAGCTCTATCTCCAACCCATATCGGAGGCATATTAACATTCGTAAGGTTTGTACAACCATAAAAAGCATAATCACCTATATTCTCTACACTAGGCATACTTACGGTAGTTAATCCAGTGCATCCTCTAAAAGCAGAATTAGAAATCCACTTTACACTAAGGGGGATATTAACGTCTGTGATTAGGGAATATCCGTTAAAACCTCCGATGATTGATCCGACCCATGTCACAGGACGATGCTGCCCATTTCCGTCTATCACTTCCCCAGGAAAATTCAACACTCCACTACAAGTGGAGGCTGGCTCTGCAATGCCTATAATGCTTGCAGTGCCATCACTACTTCCCACGCATTTCCATACTCTTCCGTTGGCTGTATAATTAAATGATGATTGTGCGTGCACA
>NZ_DBHHRH010000014.1:0-123076 GCF_057240785.1 Alloprevotella sp.
TGCGTGTGCGGTTTAAGAAACTCATGAAGGAGCGTTTCTTAAACCGAATTTGGGTAATATAGGCTATGCTGATTGACAGATGGGACACAGCAAGCGCGGGATAAAAAGAATCGGCACGCATCTTTTTGGGAGATGCGTGCCGATATGCTAATGGGCGATGTTAGGGAGGCTTTATTTGTAGCCGTGACTAACGCGCCAAACGAAATGCCAGAGACAGTAGATGGGATAACCGATGACGCCGCGCGGATAATGGAGAAGCAGGTGCTTGTTATCGTTCATAGTGCGGAAGAGATGCCCCCATTTTGTTTCGCCTGCCTTTTTGCCCCGCCCGCCACGGGAGAAGTTGCCACCCTGCATAATGGTTTGCATCAGAAAGTTGCCTTCTTTGGCGTCTGGTTCGCAGAGCAGATATTGCTCTTCCAGTCCGAGAACGCAATGCTGTACGAACATCATGGCGCGGGCAAACTTGTACATACGGATGCGCTTGAGCCATTTCACCGTTTCTTGTCTTTCCTCCTCCGTGAAGCCTTGGCGCAGGATGTAGTAATAGTCCACAATTTGTCGCAAGCCGATGCCCTCGCTGAAGAAGTGTTTGTAGATATGCGCCAGAGAGTAGATGCGGTCGAACTCAGCCGTTGGAACTCCAATTTCTCCCACACCTTCGGGCAATTCGACACGGTGGGAGAATTGCTCTTCTTCCAGAGACTTTGTGAAACGATTGACTTGCCAGAAAGAGTAAGGCCATTGTGGATTGGCCGGAATGAAGTGTACCTCCACTTCCGCATCATCGAAAATTGGATATTGAGCATGGTGGAATTCCATCTCCAGCGGTTGGCCGATTTGTTCTTTCAAATAGCGGTACACCTTTTTCCGTCCGCCTTCCACCCAGATGTCGATGTCGCCCGATTGACGGCAGTAGGGATTGGGATAGAGACGGGCCACGCCTTGTCCCTTCAAGATGCAGGAGCGAAAACCATCCTGCCGAAACTTCTCGGTGAGTTCCGCAGCGCGCAGGTTGAGAAATTTGTTTTTCTGTTCTATTTTCTTCGCCAATACAAACCATTCCATCATCAGTTCCGTAGGTGGTTGCAACTCTTTGGGCAGTCGCTGAATGCCCACATAGAGCAATCCTGCCACAGCATGGAGTCGGGCCGTGTCGTAAATTCTTTTCCACTCGTCCGGACTGATTTGATTTTTGAAAGCCACTTTGTGTCCCAACGACACTCTTAGCAGTTTGAAGAAAGGGTTCATGAAGCAGTTGTGTTAGTTATTTTTTTATTTGTAATAAAATCTTTAATTAAGATATGTAAATAAGGAAGTAGAATGCTCAAAAAGAATTTAGCAAATATACCAACTAATGGATGGACTTGGACTTCTCTTAACAGTAAAAATATTATTGTATGGTAGCATAAAATTAGCATAGTATTCTGCCCTAACCAAATCATTATCGGTTTAAGATTTTTAGGGGTCTTTGAGGCAATGAGATACATTGAATAAGTACCTATAAATGCTGCAAACATTGATATAGGATATAAGGTACAATCATATGCTACAAAATCGAATCTCGCAAATATGATGCATAATATCCATACGATTATACCAAAAGAGTATTGTATCTTGCTGAGATGTATATTTAAAAGTTTCCAGTAATATCCTATCGCATAGAAAATCAAGGCGCATGCGCCTTGTAAAATCCCGAAAGGAGGGCTGATAAAGTATTTGCCTATAATAAATGAGATAGTTGATAGTATAAGGCAAATTATAAATTTATAACTTGACTTTTGGATGAAATACCAAAATATTTTACACCAAAATAGGGCTACAAGAAACCAAATAGGTCCAATACGAGAATCAAGGTGTATTATTTCATTAGGAAAGCCTCCACAAAACGTAAATGTACCAATTAGTCCCTCAAAAGCGTGTCTATAGTTTATAAAAGAGACTAATATAACACATGTTAGCGATGTTATAAGGAAAGGTGTTATCAGTTTTGAAGTGCCCTTTTTTATGATGTTTTCGAGGTGCTCTTTTTTGTAGAAGAATCCCGATAAAATAAAGAACAGTGGCATATGAAAACTGAAAATGAATCTGCCAAGATAACCGAGACTAACGCAATGGCCTATAAGCATTAGTAGAATGCCTATAGCTTTTGTAATGTCTATTGTGTTATCACGCTTTACCATTTTTATAAGGAGATTAAAATTACAGACGATTTGAGAAAATTGTATATGTTGCTAATATAATAAAAGAATCAGCTTAGTTCTTTCTATTTTTCCACTGTATTCTCAATAATTTTCAGCATACGGTGTGCTAATTTTTTTCGATTGAAGTCAGCTGCAAGTTTAAGACAGCCTGCTTGGCATTGTTTATAAGTGTTCGGAACTATTAATTGGGATAATTTTTTTTTAAAATCATCTTCGTTTTCTGGTTCAAAGCAGAGGCCAGCTCCATAGGATTCAACGATTTCTTGTGCTTCGCCTTCCACTCCCATCAGGATGGGGATAGCCATTGCGGCATTTTCAAAAATCTTAGATGGGATAACGGTAGTGAAGAGTGGGTCTTTGCGCAGATTTATCAAACAGATATCAAGTATAGAAATATAGCGCTTTACTTCTTTCTTGGAAACTAGAGGTAACATTGTTACATTTGTACATTTCAGTTTCTCTTTGAGTTTCAGTAAATCTTCTTTTTTTCCACCATCACCTAAGAAAAGAAAGTGGAAGTCGTTTTGGCTTTCCATGTCTTTGGCACATCTTAGTATAAAATCAAGTTTATGTGCCATACCATGTGTACCGATATATCCGATAATCTTTTTGTCTCTTAATCCAAGTTTGTCTAACAATTCTTGGTCTTTTCTTATTGGTTTGAAAAGCTCTATATTGACACCGTTTTTGATTACTTCTATTTTGTTTTCTGGAATTCCTCTTTCAATTAGTTTCTTTTTGAAAGTATCAGTGACTACTACAATTTTCTTAGCTGAGTTGTAGCATCTTTCTTCTTGCCATTCCCAATAGCGAATAATTTTCCCTTGTTTAATGGCACCAACAGTCTTAATGCTTTCGGGCCATAAATCTCGTACTTCCATGATCCAAGGAGTGTGTTTCCAAAAGTGTAAAGTTCGAGCACTTAATGCTGTGAAAAATTGAGGAGACGTGGCAATTATTATATCTGCCTTCTGAAAAAGCCCTGCAAAGAAAGAAGTAATGGAGAAACTGATAAAATCAAGTGTGCGCTTAAGTATTCCTTTATTTGGAACTATATAAGTCCACACTCGAATTACTTTTATACCATCAATAGTTTCTTTTTTATAGAAATGATTCTTGTAACCAGCGTAAACTTTTCCTTGTGGGAAATTAGGCTCACCTGTGATTATGGTTACCTCAGCTCCTGCTTTAACCCATTCTTGGCAATGCTCAAAAGTACGGGTGGCAGGGGCATTGACTTCTGGAGGGAAGTTGTCAGTAAGAAAGAGTATTCTCATAGTTTTTTACCCTAAAAAAATGGCTTTTATTGCACCTAAAATTCTGGTGAAATAAAACTTAGTACTATAAGTTTTAAACGAAGTGAAGTAAAGTTTAGATTCTGCAAGAATGAGTCTGGAAGCATTAAAGATACGTTTTTTATAAGAACGTTTTTTGGTTGATGCACTATTGGTTCTATAACGTCTGTAGTATATAGCATTAGGGGAAGAAAATTTTATGAATCTAAATTTATCTGAAATTTCAAACATGAAAAGGCTATCTTCTCCATTTTTGAACGTTGTATTAAATTGCCTATCTTGGATGATATCTTTTGCGATGAGTTTCATACATGGGCCAGAAAAAAATTTTCTTGCGATTTGAAAATTATGTTTCTTTCCATCTGCATATTTGTCAAAGACTTTTGTTATACGATATGAAAGTTCTTTGTTTTCACCATCATAAAAGGCAATAGGACGACATAACCCTATAGTTTCATTATCACTGATTTCTAATAGTTCTTGTAAGTAACAGTCTGAAATATAGTCATCGTCATCAATGAAAGTGATGAAACGCCCTTTGGCACGTTTTAGTGCAATATTTCTTGCATTTGAAACACCTGGTGTTTCTGTATGTAATAAGATAAAATTAGAATCTTTATGTGCCTCTATAAAATTATTGATTTTAGTATAAAAAGGCTCATAACAGCCATTTAGAACTATAATTATTTCAATTTTTTTTGAAGACAATGTTTGTCTAGAAAGTGATTCTAGGCAAGTAAAAATATAATCTTTAGGTTTATAAGTAGGTATAATTACTGATATTTCAATTTTTTTACCAGGCATTATAGTATTCCTTTTGATTTGATAAAAATGTGCGATATGGGCAATAAGGATCCTTTGCAGTTAATCCATTTTGGTATGACGACGAAGCTAGCCATATTGTGTATACAAATATAATGCAAGAGAATGTGTAAGTTAAGTATTTAACTATCTTATTATTGGAGAGTTCAATAATATTAGGAAGGATAATAATGAGTGTTATCAGATAAAAGGTTGAAAGTCTACCACCGAGTGTAGCAAAGGGACTAAAAATATTATAAATAATCGTACCAGTTACGAATAGTTTAAAATAGTATGCTAATTTCTCTTTGTTTTCATCTTCATTATTTAAGTGTTTCTTTAATATAAACAAGAGAAAAATAAAAATGAAATTTACTAGGTAAAACAATCCTTTATATCCTTTTAATTCTTCGGTACTCATCATAAAAAATTGAGCTCTTTCAATGAATGAAACTCCAGTATTTATTCTCAAGAATAAAGGAATTAAAATGTATAGGAAAAAAGATAAAATATAAAAGAATACGATCTTTTTATTATTTAGATGAATTCGTTTTATGATGATTGCAAGTAAAAGAATCCATGCTGAGGAATGAAATAATATGGCTAGTATTAAAGGGATAGAGGCTTTGATATATTTATTTTGAAATAAGTATATAAAGTAGATTGTACCTAAGGATACGGCACACATTTGTCGGATAATTGATAATGAGGCCCAAAAAAATAAGGGGAGACTCATAAAGATCAATATGGATATTTTTTTGTTCAGTGATTCGCTTTTTATGAAGAAAGCGATAGAACCAATTGTTACGAATGATGTAGTGATAAAGAAAAATTGTGAAAAATGTAGTTTTCTTGATAATAAAATAAGAAATCTGCTTAACGGCTCAAATCTGTCAAATTCTGCATCGTATGTGTTGTTTCCTAAAATTATAGTTAAATAATTTGAATAATCATATCCAATGTTATATCTGAGAGCGCAGACTCCACCAACAAGTATAACGAATATAGGGAGTATGTATTTATTCTTTAATGAAAGAAGAACAAAAAGAATTAGAATATAGAAAATCATTCCTCTGTAATTTCTTTTAATACGTTAATCCAGCGTTGTTCCCAGATGTCAAATGAAAAAGAAGATTCAATAGTCTTTTGTGCATTTTGAGATAAGTATTCCATTTTTTCTGGATTATTTATTAAAAAAGAAATTTTATCAATGATGTCTTTAGATGAATTGGGGCGAACAAAATATCCATTAAAATTATCAAGAATGATATTTGTCATGCCACCAACACAAGTACAGATGCAAACATTTCCTGTCGACATAGCCTCTAACAAGGAGAAAGATGTACCTTCAGATCCTATAGTAGGAATGATGGCGATATCAAAACAGCTATGGAAAGCTAAAGATTCTGCTTGTTTGTATTTGGTTATTTTTACATTTTTATTGTTTTCTGCTATTTTTTCTACTTGATCTAAGTATGGACCATCACCTGCAAAAGTGAAGTGTAGTGAATCAGTATTCTTGAAATGTTGCACTACGTCCATAAATATTTCTATTCCCCTTCTTCTAACAAATCTTCTAGCAAATAGAACTTCTATTGGCTTGTTTGCTGGCTTTGGGAAGGGGCTTTTTTTGTGTAAGTGAGAAAAATTAGGTATAACAAAAATTTTATCTTCTTCATCAGGAAGACAAAAAGTTCTGTACCAATTCCAAAAATTGTAATCGACACAAACGTGATACTTTGCTTTTGTAAAGACGTTACGAGCTCTTCGCCGTTGTAAAAATTTAAAGAAATGGCCTAGACCCAATTTATAGGCTTTATATCTTAATTTATCTTCTAGTGGGTAATAATCAAAATCTATCCCATGTTGTATAGAAATAGATCTTTTATGATCTGTCTTAATAGAGAAAGTATCTGTACCCCAGATCAGTATATCTTCCTCCTTTATTTTATTCTTTATCTTTTTATACAGAAATTTATGGAACTCTTTATTGATAGAATGCTTGAATCCATAAAATTGAATCTCTTCGACCTTTTTTGAAAAATCTTTGTTAGCGCATTGAACGATTACAGGAGAGATTCCTAACTTAATAATCACCTGTGCTAAATTTTCTAAATAGGTTTCAATTCCTCCTATTACGAAATTGTTCCCATCTAAGTCTAGTAAATGTTTATAAATGATGAAAGCTTTCATTAATGTAATTATAAAAATATCCTTTTCTATTCTAAAAGTGTGTTTTGTTAGGGGGAATACAATTAAAGTAGGAAATTTAGATTTCTAAAACTGTAAGGACTTAGAAATCTAAATTTAATAGAAATAGAATTATTAGATGTGATAAACCCCAGGTAAGTCAATGATATTTTGACAGTCGAGAATAATCTTACCCTTTAATTTATTTATGTTATTTCTGATCTCATCGTGTTTAACCATGATGACAACCATGTCAACATCGTTTAAGAAATTATCAAGATTGTGAAATTGATTGGGTACAATGTCTTCTGTAACGAAAGGGTCATAGCTCTTCAAAGGGGATGCCAGATGACGCTCTTGTATATTAATTAGTTGGAGTGTAGGGCTCTCACGTATATCATCCACATTCTCCTTGTAAGTCAAACCATATAAGCCTACTCGTCGGTTATCTGAGATTCCGTTATTCTTCATGATCTCATAAATACGTTCTAAAACAAAAGTTGGTTGACTATCGTTTGTTCTCATCGATTCGTCAATCACTTTTGCCAATTGAGGATAATCGCCGACTAAAAACCATGGGTCCACACTTATGCAATGCCCTCCAACTCCAGGACCAGGGTTGAGAATATTGACACGTGGGTGCATATTGCAGATTTTAATAATCTCATACACGTCCATATTATCATGACGGCAGATGCGGCTTAATTCATTTGCAAAAGCAATATTGACAGCTCTAAATGTATTTTCTACAACTTTTGTCATTTCTGCAGTACGAATGTCTGTAACTACAATATCTCCTTGACAGAAAGAAGAGTAATAACTTTTTACTTTCTCTCCAATTTCTAGATCATCGGCTCCGATGGTGCGATTATTGTGTAAAAGTTCGTAAACCATGTTGCCAGGAATAATACGCTCGGGAGCATGAACTAAATTTATATCTTCCCCTATCTTGAGTCCGTTTTCTTCAATGATGGGGCGTATGAATTTGTCTATAGTTCCAGGGCTAACAGTGGATTCTATTACAATTGTTGCCCCCTTTGGGCAAACCTTCATAACGTCTTTTACAGCTGCAACAATATAGCGTACATCGATTTTTTTTGAGAAATTATCGTAAGGGGTAGGTACTGATACAATGTACATATCAGTGTGTTGATACTCATGGGTGAAACTGATACCAGCTTTGACAGCAGCATTGAAAAGTTCATCAAGGCCTCTTTCTTTGAATGTTGTTTTGCCGTGATTGAGGGTGTCCACAAGTACTTTATTATAGTCAGTTCCGACAACTTCGACACCATGCGAGGCCATCATAAGGGCTGTAGGAAGACCTATATAGCCTAATCCAATTACATTAATCATTATTTAAAGATTTTGTTTATTATTTTATAATATGTCTGAGATATATAATTTGCAGTATCGCATGAATTATATATGAGCATAAGATTGCAAGGGAAATTCCTGTAGATGCGAGCCCATTTTGTAAAAAAAGATGGCTAAATAAAATGACTAGGATGCCCCATAAGATATTGAAAGAGAACCCTGTCCACATCTTAGAGCGACTGGAGATAGATAAGCCTACTACTGAAGAAATAGAGGTGAATATTGTTGATATTGCTAAGAATATTAACGTCCAATGATTTGTGAAACCTTTACCATATATACTCAGTATAAAATTGCTACCAACGCAAATGATGAGAGACAGGATTGTTGCAATTATTGCATTTAATGAGATGTTATAATAAAGGATCTTTTTATATTTCTTTTGGTCTTCGTTTACAATACTTGAGAGTATAGGAAGAACAATCTGACTAACTGCCGTTGGAATGAATAAAATTATAGTTTTCCATTGATCTGCAGCTTCGTATATAGCCAGTTCCGAAAAAGACGTATTTCGAACAAGCATAGTACGTATAATCCAATATGTTGGAGCTATCATTATGGAAGATAATGCTGCAGGTAGACTAAAAGTATACAATAGCTTTAAGTCTTCTTTTCTTAGCTGTGAAATATGTGGCTTTATCTGGAGTGTATGTAAGTTGCGTCTAATCGCTATATTATTAGTTAGATATAGAGCGATAAATCCACAACCATAGCCTAATATTGCTCCATTTACTCCGTAGAAATAGCCTCCGATAAGCATACAAGCAGCTTCAGAAAAGCTTCCGATAAGCGTATTTATAGCTATAGATTTGAAATCTTCAAAGCCTGCTAAAGTTCCTTGTTGAGCTGAGTCGATAACTGCTAAAAATAGCAGAAGCGCTCCTAATTGGATTGTAGAAGTAAGTTCTGGTGCATTTAGTGTGCGATTTGCAAGTGTTGGGGATAAAAAGAAAATAGCTGCGGTTACTAAGCATCCTGTACCGAAAGCGAAAAAATTTGTAAGTATATAAATTGAACTAACATGTTCTTGATCACTTTTTTTGAACTGAGCAATATATTTTGTAGCAGTCAATCCGAGACCTGCAGCACCAAAAATAATAAAGAGATTTATCGTGGAGCGTACCATGTTAAATTCACCATATTCTTTTTGACCAAGGACATGTGCGCAAGCAATACCTGCAAGAAGTATTACAAGCTTTGCCAAAGCTGTTCCAGAGAATGACCAAAAGGCTCCATGGGCCATACGTGTTGCTATTTCAGAAGTTTCTATCTTTGTTTTGATTCTTCTGTAAAGATGTTTTTTTTCTCTAGTCATACATATACCTTAGAGCTTTCGTCTCATAGAAAAGACTATGATTGTCGTAGTATTTATGATTCCTTTAAGAATAGGCTTTCTTTTACTTTGGTATATAAACTTTGTAAAATACTGATAGATCTATAAAAGTAGGATATAATTATTTACAGGTTTGAAATGATTTATTGTAGATAGAAATCAATACTTGCAAAGTTATAGGATTATTAGTACAGGAGCCTGTCAAATTTTTAATAATTTTAAATTATTCTGTTTTGAATTTCTCTATAATTCTCGCACAAGCTTTTCCATCCCCATAAGGATTTACGGCTTTGCTCATTTGTTCGTAAATGTTGGAGTTGTCGATGAGCTGACTTACTTCGTTCACAATTTTATCATAATCTGTCCCAACTAGTTTTACCGTTCCAGCACTGAGAGCTTCTGGGCGCTCGGTGGTGTCGCGCATCACGAGTACAGGCTTACCTAATCCTGGAGCTTCTTCTTGTATGCCTCCACTATCTGTAAGAACAATGTTTGATTTTTCCATCAAGTAAACAAAACTGAGGTATTCAAGCGGTTCGATGAAGAACATATTTCCCAGGTCGTTAAGGTCTTCTCCGAAAACTTCGTGGATGGGTTTACGCACGTTCGGATTGAGATGCATGGGGTATACAAAGTCAACGTCTGGATATTTTTTATTGAGGGTTTGTATAGCTCGGCACATATTGATGAATCCATTCCCGAAGTTTTCTCGGCGATGTCCTGTGATTAGAACGAGGCGTTTCCCCTTGTTGAGGCGTTTAATATCGTATCCTGCCTTGTTAAGAATTTGCTCAAGTTGCGCATCCAGTTTTTTGTCGTTTTTGATTTTATCAACGACCCAGTAGAGAGCATCTATGACAGTGTTACCTGTAACAGTTATATTTTCTTCAGCAACATTTTCTTTGAGGAGATTCTCTCTGCTGAGCGGAGTTGGAGCAAAATTATAGGTGGCGATTCTTCCTGTAATTTGTCTGTTCATCTCTTCTGGCCACGGATTGTATATGTTATGTGTTCGGAGTCCTGCTTCAACATGCCCCACTGGGATTTGCTGATAGAACGCTGCCAGAGCTGCCGCGGTGCTGGTTGTGGTATCTCCATGTACGAGTACCACATTTGGCTGAACCTCTCTGAGAATATCTCTCATCCCGACGAGCACACGTGCTGTGATATCATAGAGATCCTGTCCCTGTTTCATAATGTTGAGATCGTAGTTAGGCTTGATGTCGAAGATGGAAAGCACTTGATCTAGCATTTCTCTATGCTGACCTGTTACGCAAACGATAGTGTTGAACGTGTCCGGGTGTTTTTGAAACTCCTTTACGAGTGGTGCCATCTTGATGGCTTCGGGACGAGTCCCGAAAACGAGCATTATTGTTTTCATATAATTAAATTTCTTGTTGATAATGTAAGTGGCTTTCTTTTTCCAATACGCCTCAAGGACGTGGTGGCTCACTTGTTTTTCTTTAGGCGGAAGCTGCATATAATCTCCATAAGTGGAGGTTAGGTAGTCGTCGTAGCCAATCATTGCTTTGAACGTGTATTGTTCGAAAGGAATGTCAACTACTTCTTCCATGTCTTGTTTGTTTATTGTTTAATTTCCCCTTTCCCCATTCATACACTTCCTTGATCTTTGGAATCTGAACTCCCTTTTCTTGAGCCAGCTCAATGATGAAGCGCATACCGAAAGGGAAATCCTCGGTGAAGTAGCGGCTGTGGAAGTCGGGGAGGAAACCTCCTTCCACTTCTTTCATAGGGGAAAGGATGCCTTGAAAGGCGGGGATGGTGCGGAGCTTGTGTGCCAGCGATGCTGCATCGTGGCTTTCGTAGTAGGTGAGTACATCGGGAATGGCTTCGGAGCGCACGGGAAGTGTGCGGAGTAATGTTTGAAACTCCGCATCCATGTCTATATATAATTGTGCTGCTTCCTGTGTCCAATCGGCGTAGAAATAGGGATTCTTATCGTAAACAATACCTTCGTGCCAGTCCTTCCAAAGCGTATAAAGGCGGGAGGGATGGAGCAAGGGGTTGCTGTTGGTAAGGCTTGCCTCATAGTGGCTTTGCAACAACTCCGTGGGAGTGTGGAAAAGTTGCTCGATAGTGAGGCGCAAAGCCTCTTTGTCGGCCGTTTGCTCTACGGCAAGGTTGAGCAACGGCTTGTAGCCTTTCAGTTCGGCACTTCTACCATATTCGGTGGTGCGGGAGATGAACGGAACGCGCTGAAAGCCAAACAGTGGTTGCTCTTTGGGCAACAGGCGTTGAGCTTCAAAGAAAAATCCTGTACTGGAAACGATGCTCCCCACTGCGGTAGTGGCCGACAGATAGGGGCGAACTTTCTCCAGTTCCTCGCGAATGGCGAAACCTGGGAGGCAGAGCAGAACGATGTCACTATGAGGTATAACATCTTCTGCCCGATTGGTGATCTGCGCAATTTTCCCAACATACTGCTTTCCGTTAGGATCGGTCACCGTCACAGTATCTGCCCATCGCTGCGGATGGTTTGTTAGTAGGCTGACGCGGTTCTGAGGTTGTGCAGCTAAGACGCCGAGGACAACATGGCCGAGGTTTCCTCCACCGCAGATGCAGATATTCATTCCTTACAGTGTTTTGAGTGCTTCGACAAGCGTGTCGTTGTCCTTTTGGTCGCGCACAGCGATGCGCACATAGTTTTTGTTTTTCAGTCCGTCCTTATTGTCGCAGTCCTTGATAAGGATATTGAAATCCATGAGCAAGCGGCGTGTGAGTTCCTCGCTGGTGTATTTTTCAGTAATCTGGCAGAGGAAATAGTTGGCCTGACTCGGGATGACGCGGAGGAAAGGAATGTCCGTGAGGCGCGCCATGAAGCGTTTGCGTTCGGCTATGAACTTCTGGCACGCGCGGTCGTAATCCTTCTGATATTTACCGAAGATTTGCATGTAGAATTCCGCAAAACTATTGATATTCCAAATGCTCACATCGTGCTTCATCCAGTTGATGAGCTCTTCATCGCTGCTGGCCAAAATTCCAAGGCGCAGACCTGGAACGCCATAGCTCTTGCTGATGCTCTTCATTACGGCCAAGTTGGGATAGGCCTGGAGAATTTCGTTGTGGAGCAAACTATTGTTGCGGAAGTCCTCGCTGAAATCCACGAAGCTTTCATCGACCACGAAGAAGATACTACGTTCCTTACACCAAGTGGCCAGGCGCAGCACATCAACTATAGGGATGAAATTGCCGCTGGGGTTATCGGGGTTGATAAGTAGGAGCGTTGACAGCTGCTTATCGGCATAGAAGCGGATGAGATCATCGGCCGTATAGCTGAGATCAGCATTATCGGGCGTGAAGCCTATAATCTCCGTTTGCTCCTTGCGGTTGGGATATTCCTGGAAGGTGGGATAGACCACACCGATGCGGCCTTCCACGCGTTCCATCAAACTCTTGATAAGTTCGGCCGCACCATTTCCTACCACGGTGTATTTCTGTCGGATGTCAAAGTATTTGGCCGCAATGAGGCTATTGACATACATTCCGCTGGGGTATTCCGAAAGCAGAATGTCGAAGTTAGCGCGCAACTCGTCCTTCATGTGCGCCGTCGGGAAATAGGGATTGACAAGATAGCAGAAGTCTAAGAGTTTTGGGAAACGCCAGTGCCCACCAAACCGCATATTGTAGCGGTACATAAACTCGTCTTTGTCGGCAAACAATGTTTCGGCAATATCCAAATCCTGTACGTCGTCGATTTCGTACCATTTAGCCCCGTTTGTGATAGGGAGTGCTTTTAGTTCGGCATTATCAATCAAGGTGATAACGCGCAACACCTGCTCGTAGTATTCATTGTTGCCCAAAGCCTTACTATAGGCTTCGAGGAAGGGGACATACTTGTTTTGCGAGAACTCACGGGAGAATTTGTAGATATTGACCGTTTTGTAGTAGCTATCTACATCTTTATATTTGAACGCCTTTTTAGGAATGAAATTGACGATATTGTTGTCCTCGTCAATGCGAACCATCGTCCCGTCCATCCAAGTCTCGTATTTATCCACAAGGGCGAGGTTGGGGTAGGGATTATCCAGAATCATGCGGAAGAGGCTATCGTCGAAAATCAAGTCCGATTCGATGAGTAGCGTGTCGTCCTCCTGCAATTTATCTTTGGCAAGTGAGAGCGAATAGATATTGTTGGTCTTGTCATAGACAGGGTTGTTGACATATTCAATCTTGAGACGGTCGTCGTAGCGATGGCCTATGTAGTCGATGAGGTTCTGCCCTTTGTAGCCCACAACAATGACAACGCGGCTCAGTCCCAATTGTGAGAGCTGACCGAGTACGCGGTCGATGAGGCGCACCCCATTGACGGGTAACATACATTTGGTGTTGTCTCGGGTATATTCCCCCAGACGGCGGCCCATACCAGCCGCAAGGATAATGGCTTGCATTATGTGTTGTTACTTATTTCAGTGTTTTATATTTCATGCCATACAGCAGGATGGCGATGTAGCAGATGAGGGGGACGATGAAAGCTTGAGCCAGACCGGAATGCTCGCCGATGAAGGCCATGATAGTGGGGGCTACTGCACCGCCCACGATGCTCATGATGAGATAGCTGCTGGCTTGCTTTGTCTGCTTGCTGCCCAATCCTCGGATAGAGAGGGCGAAGATGGTGGGGAACATGATGCTCTCAAATAAATAGACAAAGAAGAGAGCAACTGTGCCTATCATGCCGCCCGTGAGTAGGATGCCGAACGTGGCGAGGGTGGCACCTAAGGCGCAGAAGGTCAAGATACGTTCGGCGCGGATGCGACTCATGAGCCAACTGCCGCAGAGGCGGCCCACCATGAAGAGCCCCATGCAGCCAAAGGCGAGGAGCAGGGTGGCTGTGGTCGTGGAGATGCCTACCGCGGGGGCAGTGGTGTAGTTGATAAAGAAACTGTTGACTCCCGTTTGTGCGGCCACATAGAGCATTAGCACGAGGATGCCGAACTTAAAATTACGGTGTTGCCAGAGGGAGCGAACTTTCTGGGGGTCTTCTTCCGTGGCGTCGTTCTCTGTTTCTACTTCTGGTAGGGGGACTCTACTGAACACTGCTGCCATGATGAGGACTATCACACCGATGACGGCATAGGGGATGACAACGTCGTTGTTTTCTGCCCCTTCGCGGAAGAGGAATAGGCCAATCAGCGGACCGAGAATCCACCCTAATCCGTTGAACGATTGGGCGAAATTGATGCGTCGCTCTGCTCCTTCTTTGTCGCCCAATACTGTGGCATACGGATTGGCCGATGTTTCGAGGCAGGTAAGGCCACAGCCGATGACGAAGAGGGAGAAGACGAAGAAATAGAATGTGAGGAGCGGACTGCTCAGTAAGCTACTGGGAACAAAGAGTAGTGCTCCAAGGGAGAAGAGTACGAGGCCTGTAAGGACGCCGGCTCTATATCCGAATTTGCTGATGATCTTCCCTGCTGGAATGGCCATTAAGAAATATCCTCCATACACGGCGTTTTGCACGAGTGCTGCTTGCGTCATGGAGATATTGAGCGATACTTGAAAGTGCTTATTGAGTACATCCAACATACTGTGGGCAAAACCCCACATGAAGAAGAGGATGGTGATGAGGAGGAAGGGGAGCCTCACCCCCTTACCCCTCTCCAAGGGGAGAGGGGAGTGTATACCTTTGTTGGGTGTGTCTGTTTTTATGTGGTGGTTGTTAGGTGACATGCTGTTACCTCTCTCCAAGGGGAGAGGGGAGTGTATGCTTTTGTTGGATGTGTCTGTTTTTATGTGGTGGTTGTTAGGTGACATGCTGTTACCCCTCTCCAAGGGGAGAGGGGAGTGTATACTTTTGTTGGGTGTGTCTGTTTTTATGTGGTTGTTAGTGGGCATGCTGTTTTGTAAACGTGGTTTTCTATGTTATGTTAGGTGTCAGTTTATTTGTTCAAGACGTAGTCTTTTATGTGGTTGATGACCGTTTGTAGGCGATAGGTGACGTCTTCGTTTGTGAATCGGAGGATTGTATATCCATAGGTCTCGAGGTCGTGGGTTCTTATTTCATCATGAGCCTTTTGTTCGGGGCTTTCGTGGTATTTTCCGTCCACTTCAATGATGAGTTTTCTTTCCAAGCAAATGAAGTCGGCAATATAGTCGGCTATGGGGTGTTGTCGGCGAAACTTTATGCCACAAGAAAGCTTTCTGAGTTTTTCCCACAACACCTTTTCGCACGGTGTCATCCCTGCGCGATTCTTGCGCGCAAATTCTTTTAGTAACCCATACCTATCCGGATTTGCCGTTTCATAATCGTACATAACTCATAGTCATAGTATTAGTATTCCGTTCTTATCCGACATCGTCTTTCACAGGTCGTGTACTCTCATCCACAAGAGTCTACGCAATCCAGTTTCACCCAACATGGTCTTCCACAGGAGTATTCACTCCCCTCTCCTTTTGGAGAGGGGTAAGGGGGTGAGGTTGTCTTCCACTCTCATCCACAAGAGTCTACGCAATCCTGTTTCATCCAAGATGGTCTTCCACAGGAGTATTCACTCCCCTCTCCTTTTGGAGAGGGGGAAGGGGGTGAGGCAAGGGGGTGAGGCCTTTTCTTTTTAGCTCTCGGTTCAGGTAGAGATGCATAGCAGTCCACACCAGAATATCGATCAGAACAACAATGTTGATGTTCAGGATACGGCTCAGCGCGAGTGTCAGGACTACATAGCCCATAGCAATAAGGAGGATCGTCACCATGGTACGGCGATGTGTGAACCCCAGGGCTAAAAACTTATGATGGATATGTGTTTTGTCGGGATGGAAAGGGCTTTTACCGCGGCGCATACGTCCTACCATCACACGGATAACGTCGAAGCACGGGACGAGGAGGAGACTGAACACCACGATAAGCGTATTGGGTAAGTGGAGAATTTCTGGAGCGTGTCCCAACATGCAGAAACGCACGGACAGCATACCGAGAATCAAACCAATGGTTTGGCTGCCACAATCGCCCATAAATATCTTGTGCTCCGTCTCGGCACGTCCGAAGACGTTATAATAGAAAAACGGAACAACTACGCCGAGCGTGGCAAAAGCAATGATACTGAAAGCAGCGTAGCCATAGAGAGTAGCAAAGATGCCAAAGAAAGTGAGGGCTATCATGCTCAGCCCCGAGGCCAGACCGTCTATGCCATCGATAAGGTTAATGGCATTGATGATACCCACAATGAAAATCACCGCCAGGAGATAGCCAACGAGTGGTGGAATCTCATAGATGCCCAAAAGGCCGTAGAGCGAGGTGAAATAAGTGCGAGAAAGCACCAGCGCGATAGCACAAATGAATTGGAAAAAGAATTTCACTTGGTAGCTGAGTCCAAGCAGGTCATCGGCTATTCCTTCGCTGTAGATGAGCAGTATGGCAAAGAGACAGTAGGCAACGGTGCGCCCATCGACGACAAAGAAAGGTGAGATACCAAACATAGAGGCGATGACACTCAAGAGCGAGATGCTCATGATGATGCTGGGAGTAAAGGCAACTCCCCCTAAGCGTGGCACTTGCACGGTATGCACTTTACGGCCGTCAATAAGGTCGAAGAGTTTTCGCTGGTAGGCTATGCGGAGAATTTCTCGTATCATCAGCGTAGCCATGGCTGCACTGAAGAAAAAAGCTAAGAAATTATAGAGGAATATCATGGGATTTAGTTATCTGTCTGACCCCGAGAGCTTTCGGGATACAGTTTGTGGGGCCATATAGAGGCGAGAAAGAACACGTTTTTACCTAATCGATTCTGGCTCGACAGTTTGCAAAGAGGTATTCTCTTAGCTCCCTGCAAACGATGTATGCAAGTGAAAAACAAGAGGCTACAGAGAAAAATCTGTAATCTTATGCCTCAAAGGGGCAAAGCAGAGATAGACATTGCCCTATTGTAGGCCTGCAAATATACAGCTATTTTACTTAAAAATAGGGAATAGTGACAAATATCTTACAAAGTGTTGTAATATGAAAACAAATAGAAGCACTTGAGAGGCGAAATGGATGCACTTTTCAGAGAGAAAGCGAAAATCATAGGCCTGTAGCTTTCCGTTACCGCGTTGTGTAAGAATATTTATGATTTGAAACCGAGTGGGTAGAGAGACATGAAAGGGGAAGTGTTGCCCTTTCATGTTTGCTTCTTTCCATGTTAGCTTGGCTGAAAAGTTTCTCCGAAATCTCAGAGAGCAAATCATTCTTTTGTAAAAATAGTTCTTACTTTATCGGTGAGAGAAAGGCTGAGAAAGCTTCGCTTCCGTATCAGTTCTTTCTGTTGGCCTTTTATGAGGACACTTTTTATGATTGTTTTCGTGAATACAATAAGGATGCTGGCCAACATCCTTATTGCGTCAGTTCACTTCCTTATTCTATCTGCCGATGCAATAAGGAAACTGACGAATGGCAGAAGTGTGTTGCTCCCTTCAAATGCTGCGTTTTTTGCGAAAACGAGGCAATTTTTACAGGAAATTGAGCAGATTCTTGTTTTTTAGGGGCAAAAGGAGGGTTTTCTTTTGCTGACTTTCTTCTCTCTTCGACCGACACCGATTTTTCTTTATTTTTCAGGAGAAAACGCGCTGTCAATTTTTAGGGCGGTTAATCGTGGTGGTAACTTAGTGGGTAGTTCTATCCGGACGAGTCCGACTGGTCTGACTGGTCCGATAGGTGGGAGGATTGATTGAAGGTTGTTTTTCAGTGTGCAAAAAAGGCTGCCCACTGACGGTAGGATTCTGTCAGTGGGCAGCCTTGAGAATAAGGTGCTTTTAAGAGGCTTGATGAGAAACGAATCAGTATCAGTTGGGGGCTACTTCCGTAGCTTTGTCCAACTCTTCATATTTTGAGTGCTGACTCTTGTATTCTGGTACGATTTGCTTCATGATGCGCACCGTTTCCATATCGTTGAACTCATGGCTGGCAGCCACAAGCGCATCAATTTGCTGTTGAGCTTCCTTGTAGTCATACTCACGCACGGCAGCGATACGGATTTTCTTGTGGAAAGTGGGTTTCGATTCTTCTTCGTTATTGAGCACTTCTTCGTAGAGTTTCTCGCCATCGCGCAAGCCTGTATATTTGATTTCAACGCCCTGCGCTCCGCTCAGTTTGATCATACGCTTGGCCATGTCGGCAATGCGTACCGGTTTGCCCATATCGAAGACGAAGATTTCGCCACCCTTACCGTGTGTGCCCGCTTCGAGTACCAACTTGCAGGCTTCGGGGATGAGCATAAAGAAGCGAATGATGTCTGGATGAGTCACTGTGACAGGTCCTCCGGCCTGAATTTGGCGACGGAAGAGAGGAATGACTGAACCGTTAGAGCCAAGTACGTTGCCGAAGCGCGTCGTTACGAATTGCGTCTGGCCCTCTACTATGCCATCTTTTTCAGCACGGTTGAGGCTCTGCACATAAATCTCGCAGATGCGTTTGGAGCATCCCATGACGTTTGTGGGGTTCACAGCCTTGTCCGTAGATATCATGACAAACTTCTTGACCCCGTATTTCACGGACATGTCTGCAATGATGCGCGTGCCCTCGATGTTGTTCTGAACAGCTTCTGAAGGATTGCTTTCCATCATGGGCACATGTTTGTAGGCCGCAGCATGGAAGACATAATCAGGACGATACGTCTTGAAAATTTGCTCTATGCGATCGCGGTGGCAGATACTTGTCACGATGGTTTCGGTTTCTATATCAGGCCATTCATTCTTCATCATCAGCCGGACATCGTGTTGAGGCGTTTCGGCCTGGTCGATGAGAATCATTTGCTTAGGATTGTAGATAGCTATCTGCCGTACCATTTCTGAACCGATAGAACCTGCCGAACCGGTGATGAGAATACTCTTTCCGCGCAACATGGTGCCGACGGCGTCCATATCCACTTGGATTTCATTACGAGGGAGAAGGTCTTCGATTTTCACCTCTTTCAGTGGTTGAATCTTATCTCCCTCTTTCCATTCTTCGGCCTTGGGCATCATGAGGATGCGGATATCGGCTTCGATGAGTGCATCTTGAAATTCCTGGTTCTGACGGAGCGCATTGCTACACAAGGGGGAGACAAGCAAAACTTGAATGCCGCGCTCTTTCATCAAAGGTATCAGCTTATCGTCCAGAAAATATACGCGCTGCCCCATAAGGATATGCTTGGCTTCGCTCTTGTCGTCGGTGATGAAACCGCGAAGATCAAATTGCTGAGGCTTCATATTGCGGATGCTCTTAGCGATGCTGATACCGCCACCTTTCACGCCATAGATAAAAGCCGTTTTAGCTTCAGCTCGCGTAAGGCTCAACTCATAGAGCGACTTAACAATCATACGCGTGAACCAGAGTAGGAAGGTGGCAGAAATGGTGGCAACAAGAATGTCCCGGGTGCGAATGTTGGCCTCAAACGAACGCTCATTTTGGAGGTAGAACTGCAGAGAGACAAACAGAGGGTAGTGGAGCATCCAAGCCAAAACACCACCGATGCTCATCATTCCCATAACACGAAGCAGATCGATGAACGAAGAGTAGCGGAATATGTCGGCATACGTCTTGAAGATGCGCATACCGATGAGATAAGGTGGAAGGAAGAAGAGGAAGCGTAGGCTGATCCAACCTAAGAGCTGGAGGCGTTCTGCAGAGAGTCCGAAATCTGCCCAACGTAGGATTTGGGGACGGAAGATGAGATAGGTGACAGCATAGGCCATGAGAATGATAAGACTGTCGGCCAAGACAATGGCCCAATAGGGCAGCGCCTTCCTATTGAAATACCAAGTGGAGAATTTATGCAAAAAAGACATAGGCATCATGGAAATAAAGGTTACAAGGAGTAGTATGTAGGCAAAAGGAGAAAAGATTTGAAATGGAGGCTCTTTCTTTCGCTTTCCTATAGGATTTAAAGAATTGCCTCCTTAATGGATTCTACAATGCGGCGAACATCATTGTCAGAAACATAAGGTCCGGTGGGCAAACACATACCTATGCGGAAGAGCCCATCTGATGTGCCATTGACATAGCGCGGTGCATCTTTGTAGCAAGGCTGTGCGTGCATCGGTTTCCAAAGTGGGCGACTTTCTATACCTGCCTTATCAAGCCATACGCGCAGCGCTTCTACGTTGCGGTTCGGTTCTAGTTCTGTGTGCAACGAACCTCCTGCGTGAACCACGCCTGCTGCTCCGCCCACTGCGCCTTCAATGGCTGTTTTGTAGACGTCTTCTTCTCCTTTGATATGGAGGTCGGGAGAGATAGTAATGGTGCTCAACCAATAGTTTGAGTCGTAGCGACTGTTAGGATTCAGGTGTACGTCGATGCCCTCTACATCGCGTAAGAGTTCGGCATAGAGCTGAGCCACGTGCTTGTGGTGGTTGATGTGGTCTTCTAAGACGGTCATCTGTCCACGCCCGATACCTGCACAGATGTTTGACATACGATAGTTGTAGCCAATTTCTTCGTGCTGGTAGTAGGGGTAAGCTTCGCGCGCTTGGGTGGCAAAGAACATCACGCGGTTTTTAGCCTCTTCGGTGGGGCAGATCAGCGCGCCTCCCCCTGAGGTGGTGATCATCTTGTTACCATTGAAGGAGAGTACGCCGTATTCTCCAAAAGTGCCGACTACTTGTCCGTCGAAACGAGAGCCCAGGCCTTCGGCAGCATCTTCAACAACGGGGATGTCGTATCGGCGGGCGATTTCCAGAATCTCATCGATGCGGCCTGGCATACCATAGAGATAGACCACGATGATGGCTTTCGGCTTGCGTCCCGTTTTTGCAATGCGGTCTTTGATAGCCGTTTCGAGCAGTGTGGGGTCCATATTCCAAGATTCCTTTTCCGAATCGACGAACACGGGCGTTGCACCTAAGTAGGTGACAGGGTGACTGGATGCGCAAAACGTGAAACTCTGGCAGATGACTTCATCGCCGGCCGTCACTCCAAGGGCAAGTAGCGACAAATGAACCGCAGCCGTTCCTGCAGATAATGCCACCACCTTTTTGTCCTGTCCAACATACGTTTCGAGGTCTTTCTCAAATCCGTTCACGTTTGGGCCGAGAGGCACAACCCAGTTAGTGTCAAACGCCTCTTGGATATACTGCATTTCGTTGCCGCTCATGTGAGCTAAGCACAAGTAGATTCTATTCATATCTTAATGGTTGATTTTTGTTATAGTTGGATTGGGAGATAGATTATGTGATAAGATTATATTGCGTAATGAGCTTTCAGATTTTCTCTCCTGCATACTCGATTTGTTTTCCGAAGATGGTCGCGATGATCATTCGTATGTCTTGGATGAAACTATAGTGGTGAAAATAGTAGTAGTTGAGTCGGACTTTATCAGGATAGATAATGCGATCGTTATACTCTTGAACAGAACGAATTTCAATGCCATTGATACAGAGGACTTCTTCTTGTTTGAGTCTTTCGGCGATATTAGCCAGTAGCTCCTCCTCATTGCGATATTTGAGGGATGCAGGGCCTGTGATTCCTGGTCGAAGTTGGAGCACATCGCGATCGGTGCCTGTCAGCTGGTCTGCGTATCCAGGAACATCTGGTCGAGGTCCCACAAAACTCATCTTGCCAATGAAAACGTCCCAAAGTTCGGGCAATTCATCAATCTTGTAGCGCCGGAGCTTTTCTCCCAGTGGTGTGATGCGGTTTTGTTCTTCGGATGCAATAGAGCTTTGGGTAGAGTTCTTAGAAGCAGTGGCCGATGTTTTTGAGACACTCATTGATCGGAACTTGTGGCAGCGGAATATCTTTCCGTTGCGTCCCACTCGCTGCTGTACAAACAATACTGGACCAGGCATTTTCACTTTGATGAGTATGGCCACGAGAAGATAGAGCCAGCAAAGGCAAATCATACCAATGAGCGAAACCAATCGGTCAAAGATGTATTTTAATATCATTGGTGGAGAGATTGAAAACTTATTAGTTAGGAAGAATTTCAAGATAGAGGTCGTTGTCCTCCAGTTCTTTTACAACGCGAACATTACTGGCAGAAAGAGCAGAACGATAGGATGCAATATTGTCTTTAGAAACTGTTTCGAAAAGACGAAGACCGATACCGAAACCTACTTCGTTGAGAATCTTATTCATGCAAGTGCCTAACCCTTGGCCTCTATAATTTATATCTACGATTCGACCTCTAAACCCTTTACCAAAGAAGAAACTACGATTAAAGCAATATCCGGCAATGTGTCCGCTTTCTTCTAAGAGAACATATCCTAAGAAAGCTTTATTGCGCTGAAGCTTACGAATGGCATCTGCCGTAAATCCATGCGGCTTAAAGAATCGGAAAGCTTCTTCGGGTTGCTGTTGAAAGAAGTGAACCATGTCCTCTGTTGGAACATCAGAGAGGCGTACAATTTTTAGGCTTTCATTCCTCTCTTGATGGAGCGACTTTTCAACCGTCTTGAGTTTCTGCCCATATCTTATAGAGAAGAGGAAAGAATTGATCCAGTTCACCAAACCCCAGACCCATGGCGTTTTGTCTCTCAAAAAATGTGCAAGCGCGTAGAGCATAGCGTTTTATTTGTTATTGAGGAGCATTTTCCTATATCTTTCAAGCAGCGCATTCCAAACATCTTGTTGAGAAAAGCGCGTGCATACCATTTCTCTGGCTTTAGCAGCCATTGATGAAATGCGTTGGGGTTCTTCAATGAAAGAAACCATTGCTTTGAAGAGAGCTTCCTCGTTTTTTGGCGGGATGATAATGCCGTTTTGCTCGTTCACGATAATCTCGTTCGCCCCATTTATATCTGTAACGATAGCGGGTAATTCCATTGCGCCAGCTTGTAGTACAACATTGGGAAAGCCTTCGCGATAGGAAGGGAAGACTAAGGCATCAGCGGCAATCAGGTATGGACGAATGTCTGTTTGCCAGCCCACATAGCGAACATCGGGAGTGGTTTTGAAGAAATCTTCATTATCCTCTTTCAGTGGGTCGAGCGTGCTTTCAAAACTACCTACAAGAATTAGCTTACATCGTCCTTTGAGTCGTCGCATGCAAGAGGCTAATTCGTTCATACCCTTATCTGCCACAATTCGGCCTACAAAGATAAACGTGAAATCATCGGGAGAAATGTTCAGTTCTCTTCTTGCCTGCTCTCTGTTAATAGGGCATTCTTGAACGGAAAAATAAGAGACATCCACGCCATTTATATTGCCATTCAAAACAACTTCCAGCGGTTTTTTTGTGATACCATCTTCTCTCAGCGCGTTTAAGACGCCTTTTCCTTCGGGGATTACGTCCGTAGCAAAACGGCACGTCAGTTTTTCCATAGACTGGAGTAGCCATCTGAATTTCCCTGTCACGCCTTGGTAGCGCAGGCCTGTGACAGTGTAGATGCGGACGGGAATTCTCGCCATCCAGGCAGCAATCATTGAGAGCAATGAACCTTTGGGCGTATTGGCGTGAACAATATCTGGTTGCTCCCTGCGGAACAAACGCCACAAAGTCCATAAGCACGAAAGATCCGCCCAAAGCGAAATCTCTCTATGCATTGGCACATCAATCACGCGGACCCCTTCTCTCTCTGCCACCTTTTGCAGTTCGCCCGTATCTGCTGCCACCCCAACAACCTCAAAGTATTGACTGAGAAAACGGAGTTGCCCTTTCAGCAAGCCGTTGAGACTGATGTCGTGTGTGGTGACGCGCAGGAGTTTAGGCTTTGACATGATAGAACGTAAGTAGTTTTCCGATGTTGGTATTGACATCGTATCCGGCTTGTGCGATTTTCGAAAAGTTGTCCGGCTTTTTGTAGGGGAGAGAATTACAAAGTGTGCCAACCCACATACTGAGGGAATCGTTCAGTGAAAGAAACCGTATGTCGCCTGTCACATCGACCGTTTTGTCTATAGTGTCTGCCAGAACACATTTTGTGCCTGCTGCCTGGGCTTCGATCACTGACACGGGGAGTCCCTCGTACCACGAAGTTAAGACAAACAGGTCGAAAGCTTGCTGGAGCTGGTCTATATCGTTCCGAAGTCCTGTAAGTAGGACATGCTGATCGATGCCCAAGTCGCGTATCTGGCTTTCTATCTTCTCCCGTTCATCACCTTCCCCCACTAACATGAGGACTGCATTGGACTGCACTTTCAGGAATTCGTTAAATACCCTGATGGCAAAGGCGTGGTTCTTTGCGAAGTTGAGGCGTGCAACCATCCCTATGACGGGGGCATCTGCGGGGATGTTGAACTCTTGACGGACTTTGTTGCGGACGTGCTCGTTAGAGCGAAACTGCTGTGCATCAATGGCATTGTAGAACAGGTGAAACGGCATCTTGCCGAAGCAGGAAGTTCCGGCTTCCTGTCCGCAGGCCAGGAGTGTAGTGTAGTTTCGTTTGAGAAACTGCAACGCGAATTTCCGAAATGGATATCTGATATCGAGCGGGACAGCAGCACAATGACTGTGGGCAATCCTTACCGGTACTCCGTATTTTGCTGCATATTTCAGAACAAACCCTCCGTTTTCCTGAATGTGCGTGTGTACAGCGGCATATTCTCCGCGGTGTTCTCTGAAAAAGTGATTCAGCCAACGAAAATATTTTAGATAATGGCCCGGACGAATAGAGCATGTGCGGAATATCCTTCCTCCCATACGTTCTATATCATCTTCATATTCTCCTCTATCTTCTCGATGAACCAGAAAGTCGAACTGAACTTTTGTTCGGTCCAATTTGCGATAATGGTTCATGATAAAAGCCTCCGCCCCTCCATGGTTGAGGATGGTAAAGACTTGGAGAATCCTTTTAGGAGTATTCATTTCTTGAGCCGTGCTACCCATTTTGTATAAGTTTTTTCGCCGAAGACAGGGACAATAATATGCATTCTGATAAAACGGATTACTCGTGTAGTCCAGGGAATCCACAGCAGTGTGTGCCAATGGATAGCGTAAGAGTTCTTTGTTCGATGAGGCTTGCCGCTGGTAAGACTCACTACGTGAAAATAGTCATCGGGATACACCTTGATTCCTTCTGAAAGATGTTGTTCTTTGTTGGCCTTTACATAGCCATAGTTCTCCAGCAGATTCTGAAGCAGGAGGTTGTTGACTTCCGTATTGAGCGACCCATCGGGGAGGACAAAAAGACGACTTTTGTATATGTCAAGCGCACGAGTGAAGAATGGGTGCTGCGCTTCTGCAGCCATGAACGCCGTGAGCGAGCCGGAGTCATCCGTGCCAAGCACCATCCGTTCTTTCAGAAATACGTCCAGCGGTTTGATGATTTCTATGTCCGTATCAAGATATACTCCGCCTTGTGTGGCTAACGCAAAAATCCTGACAAAATCCGAGACAAAGGCAAATTTTCTATGTGCATAGGCGTCTCTTGTAAATTCGTAAGCGTTGACATCGAAGGACTCTTCGTTCCACAGCACGAACTTGTATTCGGGTAACCATTTCTTCCAACTCTCTATGCAGTATTCCACCTTTTCGGGTAGCGGCTTGCCTCCAAACCAAATGTAATGTATAATCTTAGGAATCATGCGGTTCTTTATTTTAGCTTTTCCACTATTCGTCTGCAAGCCTTGCCGTCGCCATAGGGATTGACCGCAAGACTCATCAGATTGTAGGCTACAGGGTCTTCGATGAGCCGACTCACTTCTCCGACAATTTTATCATAATCTGTCCCAACTAGTTTTACCGTTCCAGCACTGAGAGCTTCTGGGCGCTCGGTGGTGTCGCGCATCACGAGTACAGGCTTACCTAATCCTGGAGCTTCTTCTTGTATGCCTCCACTATCTGTAAGAACAATGTTTGATTTTTCCATCAAGTAAACAAAACTGAGGTATTCAAGCGGTTCGATGAAGAACATATTTCCCAGGTCGTTAAGGTCTTCTCCGAAAACTTCGTGGATGGGTTTACGCACGTTCGGATTGAGATGCATGGGGTATACAAAGTCAACGTCTGGATATTTTTTATTGAGGGTTTGTATAGCTCGGCACATATTGATGAATCCATTCCCGAAGTTTTCTCGGCGATGTCCTGTGATTAGAACGAGGCGTTTCCCCTTGTTGAGGCGTTTAATATCGTATCCTGCCTTGTTAAGAATTTGCTCAAGTTGCGCATCCAGTTTTTTGTCGTTTTTGATTTTATCAACGACCCAGTAGAGAGCATCTATGACAGTGTTACCTGTAACAGTTATATTTTCTTCAGCAACATTTTCTTTGAGGAGATTCTCTCTGCTGAGCGGAGTTGGAGCAAAATTATAGGTGGCGATTCTTCCTGTAATTTGTCTGTTCATCTCTTCTGGCCACGGATTGTATATGTTATGTGTTCGGAGTCCTGCTTCAACATGCCCCACTGGGATTTGCTGATAGAACGCTGCCAGAGCTGCCGCGGTGCTGGTTGTGGTATCTCCATGTACGAGTACCACATTTGGCTGAACCTCTCTGAGAATATCTCTCATCCCGACGAGCACACGTGCTGTGATATCATAGAGATCCTGTCCCTGTTTCATAATGTTGAGATCGTAGTTAGGCTTGATGTCGAAGATGGAAAGCACTTGATCTAGCATTTCTCTATGCTGACCTGTTACGCAAACGATAGTGTTGAACGTGTCCGGGTGTTTTTGAAACTCCTTTACGAGTGGTGCCATCTTGATGGCTTCGGGACGAGTCCCGAAAACGAGCATTATTGTTTTCATATAATTAAATTTCTTATTGACGATTTGTGTTAATGCCCCACTTTTCCTATCCTCTTATTCATACACCTACTTGCTCTATAAATTAAAGGGCGTGAATATTTTTCAAGAAATCATCACTATCAATAAAAAGAATATATTGTCCTGAGGCGTGATCTATTTCAAAGTTTCGAGCAGCTGATGCTCTTCTATTTTCTGTATGAAAAACTTTAATCTGTTTGTTCTCTCTAGAATATCTGCAACAACATTGATATGAGTTATCTGTAGACCCGTCATCAATTAATAGAAGCTCGTAATTATGAAATGTTTGGCTTATAATTGATTGTATGCAATTGTCAATGTATCTTTCAAAAGTATATAGGAATTATAATACTAAACAAAAGAGGATCTATGCAGAAGACGTACTAATTTTTATCTATAATGATTCTTGCTACTATAGACTTTATAGCGGATAAAGATATTGAGTGCTAGGCCCAGAGGAAGAAGCAGGATAGTCTCACATCTCATAGGTGATAAAAGAATCTGTCGGTATTTTCTAGCAAAAATACAACTTGAGATATAATGTATTGTATTCTTTATCTTATTCAAATAAGATGTTCTTTTATCCTGTAACGCAAGTAATCTTAGTTGAGCAAAACTATTGGGACTTTGTTTGTATTGATAAAAAATATTTTTTGACATGCTATTATTAGCATCTTGATAGTCAACAAAACATAGATTCTTATTTATAATAAGCATGGGAAGATACTTATCTACCTTTAAAAACAGATATATAGGATTGGCAAACTTTTCGTTGGGGGCACCTGGCATGGGAGCTACTTTTTTTAGTAATTCAACACGATGTACCATTTTTACATCTCCCTTGTGGTATTTCGTAAGATTGGTAATGAATGAACTCTTTAGTCCTTCAGGAAAAAAACCGCCTATAGGACCACCATTCATATAAAAATCTAAACCAACAATTCCCGCATATTCTTTATTTCCATGTGTCTTCCAAAAAGAGAGGATAATTTCCACAGCATTGTCTGGCATATAGTCATCAGAATCTATACAGACGCATAATTCTGTATTCATTAGTTCGATGGCCTTATTATAACCAGTGTATAATCCACCATTATCTTTATAGCAATACCTGATTTCAAAGTCGTTTTTTTGTTGCTGGAATTCTAAAACAAGCTCTTTTGTCTTATCTGTGGATCCATCATCGATGATAAGCCAATTAAAATCTTTAGATGTTTGCCTCGTTAAGCTCTGATATAGTCGTTCTAGAGTATGAGAGCGATTATATGTACAAGTAAAAACAGTTAGCGTATTCATTAGTTATATGGAGATAAAATTAAATAGTAACGTATAACTATAAGTCTAAAATAGTTCTTAACATTATTGTTCTTTAGACAGGCTATGGCAATTTTTGTAGATTGCTTTCTATAATATATTTGCTATTTCCCAATAAACCACATGAAGAACGTAAAACCAGTATGTGCTAATAAAACCAAACTAGTCTTGTATCCATGTTCGAATTTCCATACTTTGAGTTTTAATATAGGATAACCGATAACAATCGGATATAAGAACCATGATAAATAGGCAAAACGATTGGAAAAAGGAATTCTAATAATCATGATCCAAAAGGCATTGGAGATTATGTATGTGCATAAAATTATGTTATACATAGGATCTGTAAATCTCCGTTTGAATGCAATGTAGTATCCAAGTAGAATAGGCATAAAGCTGTAAATTATAAAATCCCATCTAAAGCCAACTCCAGAGAAAGAACTTAAAATGTCTTTAGATTTGATATTAGCATACTCGAACATACGATCATCATATCCAATGCTGCTAATGGCATTCATGATTGTATTTCCTCCAATGAAGCTAATAGGGATGGCAATAATCCATAATATGATCCAATATTTTATATTTGGTTTGAGATATGCGATGAGCATAGCTATTATTGGCAGAGTTGTAGATCTGTGAATGTTGATAGCTATAAAGCATAAGAATGCGCAGATGATTTTATCTCTTATATTTCCTTTTATAAGCGTTATAGCTAATATGACAAGACTACATGCCATTCCATTTCGAATACCATTGACGCCGTATGAGAAAAAAGAGAAGGAGCAGAAACAAATTAGTAGAAGTATTGGCCAATTCTTAGGAAGTAAGCGTTTACATGCAATAATAATTGGAACAACATATAGGATTTCAATAATAAAGAAAAACTCGGAGGAATTAAGGAACTTAGAACAGTTGTACATTAAGACACTAAATAACCAGTCTTTCCCTTCTCCAATTTGAAATGTAGTTGTTCTACTCATCAATGCGTAGTCGCGAGCATAAACTACAGTGTCACCAAACAAGATGCTATTAGGTCTAAATCCTACAAAAAAAATGAATAAGATGGAAAAGAAATAGGCGCCAGTTCCCGATATTTTCTGTTGTGTGATTTGTTTGTAGCTCTTATCTTTGATAAGATAGAATTGGATAATGCTAAACAAAAGTATTGACCAATAGAAAACTGGATAATATAGGGAGGCATACTGAATGTCAATCATTCTTTCTTGGTGGTTTTAAAGAGGTGAAATAGTGAAAAACCTAATATCTTGTTAATCCTATTTTTTAATAGATGTAATTGATATCTTACCGTATGATGATTTAGCCACGAAGCATCATATAAATGAATAGAAACTGTATTCTCTGTACATTTCACGATTCCTGTAGTAGAATCCATGGGGCAGAAATAATCATCAGGATAGATCCATAATCCTGCAATTTGGATAGGCTCTGTAATAGAAGACTCTTTTAATCCATATTCGTGAAGAATCTTCGTAGTATGGGTGACAATAGTACCTTCTGCTTGTTGTCCATCATTCTGGATGAAATGCAGATTATTATAATAATCCAAAAACTTTTTATAAATGTCCATTTTTGGATGAGCTCCCAGACCTAATCCTGGAGCTATTCCGGGAAGGTTTACGTTGTTCTCCAGTTGGATAAATGCGCTCTTTTCTGCCCCCATAAAAGGGCCTTTTTCTATGATAGAATCAAAACTTTTTAGAATCTCCACATCGGTGTCAAAATATAGGCCACCATAGTTATATAGAATCCAGTATCTAGCATAATCGCTCACAAAAGCATATTTTTTTTTCTCATACGCTTCGCGAGTATAGGGGGTTATATTCACATTGAAATTATCTTCGTTCCATTCTTTTATTTGATAATCTGGGAAGAATTGTTTCCAACTTTCAATGCATTTTATAGCAGATTTTGGGAGAGGGTTGCGCCCAAACCAACAGTAATGAATAATTTTAGGAATCATTTTTTACGCTCTGAATAACCGATGATGTATTGTGCAAATTTGAATTTTGAAACACAAGATATAAGAAGATATGAAATAACAATCGTAAGAATAAAAGTTAATATAATTTGGATAACTCCTCCTAATTGACTAATCAGAGGTACTTTCCATAGTATATACCGCATAACCAATATGTGAATTAAATAGATTCCAAAACTATAATTAGAAAAGCGGATAATATATTTTTTATTCTAGGCGAATGGATCAAGGATACGTTCTTTTGTATAATGGCAAACCATGTCATAGCCATTATTGCTACAAAGATGGAGAGATACCAAAACACGCTGTAATAGTCCACAGCAGCATGAGAAACTTTACTACATATATAAGCAGCTATTGATCCTATTGTTGCGAGTAATAAAAAGCGTATTTTTATTGGAGATTTATAAGTTTGAAGATAATAGCCTAATACGATATAGCCTAAGAACCCTGTAATATAGTAGAATGGATTATAAACATCATCAGGCACTTGAGCAAAAAGTTTGATGAGTGGTAAGCATAATGTCCCTCCCCATGCCAATAAGTAAAATTCAATTTCTCTCTTTGTAGCCTTTTGAATCCAAGGAGAAAGAATAGGGATAACTAAGTAAAGACCGAAAAGAACGTACATAAACCATAGAACGCCAAGGGCTGAAGGCCCAAAAGGTATGGAAACAATGGTTTCTAGGAGTTCACTAGATTTTAATTCTCCTGTTGTAACTCGGATGGCAATGTAAGCAACGGACCAGAACAAAGTTGGGTAAACAATCTTACTACATCTTTTAGTCAGAAAGGTATGAGAAGTTCCAGCGATAGGGAGTAGTAGTGCTCCTGAGACCATAAAGAACAATCCGATGCAAGGAGCTGATAGATAAGATATAGCGGAGAGGATTAAGCTATTCGTTCCTAAATTTGGCATAGGAGAATGCATGAGAATAACCATTAAGCAGGCAATGCATCTCAGATAGTCAAGATAAATAATTCGTTCCTTTATCATTTAATAATCTATATATTTTTGCTGTTTCGTTTTCATTTCCATAATCATGCGATTGGAGGAAGTCAATCAATTGCGCTTGCAAATTCTTATTTTCTATAACATCAGCAATTCCCTTGGCGCATCCTTCATTATCCATCGGAACAATTATTCCGTCCTCCCCATCTTTAATTTGGCTTTCTGCCGTAAGATAATTGGTAATGATTGTCGGTTTACAAAGAATTTGTGCTTCGCGTACGGTTATGCTCTTCCCTTCATATCTGGAGGGTTGTATGTAGATATCACATCCTTTAATGTATGGATAGGGGTTGGTACGTTTCCCTAAAATGATGACTTGGTGTTCTACCCCCGCTTCTTGAATACGTTGACGGATTAAGGATTCCATATCTCCGTACCCAATCAAGAACCATCTAAAGTCAAGGCCTCTTTTCAACAAACGGCAAGCGATATCAGGGATATTATCGTAATTTTTTGCTTCACAAAAACGTCCGATAGACAGTAGTATAAACGGACGCGGTTTTGTAGAAGACGGTGAAAAGTGTAGAGAAAATTCTTTTTGAGCGTCAAAGGCATTAGCTCGCCGTTTGATAAAAGCTGGAGAAATGATATTCTCTATAAGAACTATTTTTTTTGCTAAAGAAGGGAATGCAGATAAAAAATTAGCAGATACTTTTTCAGAAATAGATGCAATGTGGTCGTATCCATTCCATGTTGGTAGTTCTTTTTCTACGTCAATGTCGATTGTTGAATAATCTGTATGAATCCATGCTATTTTCTTGTGGGCTTTCACTTTTTCGAGAACAATGCCATGTGGTGTTACGAAACTGATGGCCAAGTCATAATAGCCCAAATTATGGAGTGAAGGCAAAAAAGGCAAAACGTTGAGGTCTACGTATTGGAAAATAGCAGAATTATCTTTAGGGTGTTTACGATTAGCGTATTTCTGATATTGCCATTTTGCTTTCAATCTACCCCAAACCACTCCAAACTCTCCAGCCTTAAGCGCGGTTATGATTGGAGCCTCTATGTGTGAGTAAGCGGAGATTTCAGGAAGTAGATGGACCTCTTTAGGTATCCATTCAAGCATTTCACCGCGGTGCGCATAAAGAAAAAGATCAACATCAACTCTTGAATAGTCTAAGGTTTGCAATAGCCCGACAAGTGCGCTTTCTGCTCCTCCTATTTCTAAATAGTGCATAGCAATGAATATGCGAGATTTCATAGATATGTTTGTAACACTTTGAGTGTAATGTTGTGTAATAATTCTTAGGCGTTTGTTTTGCGCTATAGCTTTTAGATGTATCTCGACCTAGGCCTCACATTTTTCCATTTGTTTGCATAAAAAATCTTTAGAGGCTTTAGCCAGGATTTTTATCTGCTGATTAACAGGCGCCCAATCAATGGGTTGCATAAGAGTATCTGTGAAATCTGCTACAAGTCTTTCCTTTAGTCTAAAGTCGTTAAGCAAACTTGCCATTCTTTCGTTTATGCCTTCTTTTCTATTCACCACACACATCTCTCGATTGAATATTAAAGAAAAGGCTGTGGCATGAAAGGAGTTTGTTATAACGAAATGTGAATGTGCAATGAAGGATACAAATTCTAATGGCCCTATATTAACAAGATTTTTGTGAGCATAGCTCTCTTTGAAAGGCCCTATATTGTATATCTTCCATTTATTTCTAAGTGCAAGAGTCGTTGCAATGTCGCGAATTTCAGGAGAGTGTTCAAAATCGTATACAACGAGATATTTGTCCTTGTTATTTGTGGTAGGGATAGACTTCTCCCATTGCTCTTTGGTCAATAAAAAAACAGGGTCACAAACGGCAACGCCGTCTTTTATCCCTAATCTTTCCAAGAGTGAGAGGGAGGTCCTTTCTCTCACGGAAATAGCGTCCAGTCCCTGCAACATTTGTGATACAAAATCATGACAATCTTTTTGTATCTCTTTAGTTGCGAAACTGGCAGCATAGCTAATTCGTCGCTTCCCTTTAGGCGCAAAATCTAAATAAAATGCAGGATCTTTCCCATTTGGATAGAGAGTGTTCCAGATTTGGTCACTACCAGCTATATATATATCTGCTTGTGGCGGATCTTGTTTGAGTTCATCATTATTGTGATAGCGTCGAGTGAGCTTTAGATAGTTTTTAGTGAAGTCATCAAATATCGTTTTCCTTTTTAGCGAAAGAAGTCTCTCTGGTAGTTTTGCTATGAGATAGAGCTGCTTAAGAAGAGGTTTATCAAAGATAGGATTGATATTCCCCCATAGTTGATAATGTCCACTGAGGTAGGAAGGTTTATAATCTATAATTTGAACCTCATTGCCAATACTCTCTAAATATGTTTGTAAGGCATAGGCCTGTAGTGATGCTCCTAGATTGTAAACGTCATGGCAAGTAATTGTTCTTATCTTCATACTTGTGGTCGCTCCTTGAGTCCGATAATCTCCAAGAATTTTGAAGGGAATCGAACAATATAATATTTGAGGGCTTTGGGGATATTTTCTAATAGTTCTATGCGAACTGCTTTCTGCTGAATCTCAGATAGTTTCTTTCCTTCCTTTAGTCCTTTCATGACAGAAGGATAGGAAAGCGGTCGGTGAGCACATTTCTTCATTTGTGCCTCACCTATAATCTCTAAGGTTGAGGGCTCTATGTGGAGAACATCTTTCATTTCTTGCAAGAGATCTAATCCTTTTTGGGTAAGGCATAACACTCCATTCACGCCCTCTTCGTCATGTGCATATTTTCGTCCCCAAAGATCTCCAATTCTGATGTCTGCAGCAGAGTTGTCGTATTTATATTTACAATCTTTGTAGCATTGTTCTCCCAAACACCGATCTCCAAGAAACATCCTATAGAATAGGTCCCCTTTCGAAAACCACGACGAATACCGTTCTTTTACTTTCATGACCCATGAATCGTGCCAGCCCGTTTCCTTATCACGCCAAACAATATTTTCGATTTTCCCTATTTTCTCCTCTGTTTCTTTTAAGTATTGCTTCCAAAGGAGCATAGATGGAACTCCGTGACAAAAGAAGTCGAGAAAGATAACATCATCTTCCATCTTTCGCCTTTTAAGCCAGCGGCGGATAGAGTCTATCTGACAGGGGCATCCGGTGATGAAATATTTTTCTCCTTTTTTTATCTCTGACAATGCATCTGCTGCATGGCTTTGTATGTATTTTGACCCAATAGAAGCTTCAAGTTCCTCCTTCGTTTCAGCTACATAGTGTTCTGCGCATTGTGTGTCGGGATTGTATTTACACACAATAGCTTTATAACCCTTGTTTATCAAGTAGCTGCCTATCTCAAAGCTCACACCGCCACTGGTGCAGATACGACGAGTTGTTTTATTTTTACTCCATGCGGCAAAGCTTTGATGCTTGAAACCTTTTTCCTGACTCGGTGTGGAAGCATTAAAAGCGCATACTTGTAGACAAATTCCGCATTCGATACAGTTCCTTTCGTCAACAATTGGTTTGTAGAATCCGTTATCGTCTTGGCTCATGGATATTGTCTTTTTAGGACATGCAGCCACACACGTCCCACACCCATAGCAATAGGAAAATTTGGAGATATTCTTCACGCTTTTCTAAGTGTTTTTTTGAGAGTTTCTTTTATTAGTTGCTTTTCTGTCGCTTTAAACATTGTTGTCCAAAACAAGAGAATAATTACAAAAACTTCTGCGATGAAGCGGAAAAAGAATGCTGCTATAGAAGAACTGTTTTCACTCAAAAGGTAGAACAATCCCACAACTAAGATCATGGCAAGAATAGCTTTGAAGTAGTCGGCAAAAATAGAAGTGTAGTTGATTTCGGGGATCAATTTGTGTAATATCCAAATGTCTGTGAGGCATACAATCATCTGACTAACGATGATGAATATGTAGCCAATGATGGGAGTAGTGGGGTGGAATTTTAGAAAGATGTAGATAAGGAGCGGCGTTGTGATATATATGATATTACGAACGATGCTCGAAGATTTGATATTGCCCGTTGCTTGTATGCCTATGGTAACAATCTGTGAAATACTGGTGATGTAAATAGTAAACAGTAATAAACGGCAAAAATCTATGCTGTATGGTGGAATATTACCTAACCACAAATGGAAGATAAAAGGACAATCTAGGATGATAGGAATTGTAACAAGCGAGACAAGTAGCAGATTTAAACGGATGGAAGAGGTCATAAGAGTGTTCATCCTGCTTAAATTCTGAGAACTATAATTCATGATGATTTGTGGCCGAACAGCTGTAACAACGTTAGCCACCAATCCCAATAAAATCCCTTGAACTGTAGTGGCAATACCTGTTGCCGCGTTCACTATTGTGCCAAAAAAGAAGTTTAGCACGATATTGCTTCCATAGACTCGGAAAGAATAACCGCACTCCGATAGAATATTCCAGCTTGAAAAGACCAGCATTGGGCGTATGGTCTTTAGGTCTACATGCCATTGTATGTGGCATTCTTTATAATGCTTTTTGCAATATATCCGATAGGTGAGTGCTATGATGATGTTGGTGGAAAGAACAAGTAGAGCATATAGTATGAGTTTGTCAGACTTTCCTATTAACAATATGTATACGATGCCCAACTTTAGGAAAACATTGAATAATTCCACATAAGCATACACGTCCATCTTTTCATGCGCAATGATAGAGGCGTTGTAGGGTACTTGTGTGATAGAAAGGAACATGCCTATAATGCTACACTGATACACGATGTGAGCCGCTACCATGCGGTGTTCAGGAATCACAAGTTTGTAGGAGAGTATCCATAATCCGACAGTTTCTGATAGAATAAAGATTATTGCGGCAATACAGAGATGTACAATAAAAGCTGACGAAAAGGTCTTTTGTAGTTGTACCTCTCTTCCTTTTCCTATATCAAATGTCAAGAAGCGGCTGGTAGCGCCCGACATGGCTGCATTCAGGAAAGAAAACATGCTCACTATTCCCCCCACAACGCCATAGATGCCATAATCGCTTATTCCTAAAGTTTGCAGAACAACTCTACTGGTGTAGAGGCTAACTAATATAGAGAAAAGCATACGGGTATATAGAAAAACCGTATTCTTTGCTATTGTTTTGTTGTTAGATGAGATTGTCATCTGTCTGTATGTGGTTTGACGGGATTCATGCCAATGCCGTTAGTTGTCTGCATTGAGACAATGATTTGAAAGCGACGAATCACGCTGCTTAAGGGCCGTGTGTTTGGGAAGAGCACGGCCTTCCTAATGCGGCTTTAATCTCTTGATAGAGCAGGGTTGTTATGTGGGAGAATAGTTTATCTCTATATTCCTTCAGCTCCTCCAAACGATTTGGTTGGAGTTATAAAGTGTTGAAAATCTGAAAGATATTAAAGATTAGGATATGTATAATTCAAACGATCCTATAGGAGGAGAGTTCTGAATCCCCCTCTCTTTCTCGCAAAGGTATTATTAAACTTTGAGAATATCAAATATAGGGAGGGGAAATTGCGGTGGGTGGTGGGAAGGGTGGGAGATGTTGTTGCAAAACTCCCTTGCACGGAGTGACGGGTGCAAGGGATTTTTTAGGGGGATAAGGCGGTGGGAGGTTACAACTTTCGTCCTTGAAAATAGGTGTTCCAGGAATCTTCGGCGTAGCCACCGCCGTGGTAGGTGAAGTTCATGGTGGTGGCGCCTTCCACTTTGCGCCCGCGATAGTAGACCGCCCAGTTGTCGGTGGCATAGAAGCCGCCAACGAGGGAGAAATTCATGGTGGAAGCACCTTTGATTTGTTTACCCTCGAAATAGACGTACCAATCGTCCTTTGCATAGCCTTTGCCGAGGTATCGGAAACTCTGTGCTGAAGCTCCCTCGATTTTTCGGCCGTGATAGAGCACGCTGTTGTTCATCTGCACATAGCCACCTTGTGTGAAGTTTCCGCCGTAGTAGAGGTTGTAGGTGTCTTCATCGATGTCGTCGTCCACTAAATCTTGGGCGGGATCTGGACCGTAGGGCCTGCGTTGTGTCACGAGGCGGAACGTGGCGGGGTCTACATACTCCAGGATTTGGCCGAAGAGAAACACATAGCGGTTGTCCTTACCATAGCCGTGTCCCAGATCTTGGAAGTAGCGCGGATTGGCTTCGCGCAGCGGTTGGCCTCTGAAATAAACATAGTCGCGCGTGATGGTGTATTCGCGGTTGAACACTTGCGCCTGACTCTCCATGAGAACCACGGAGGCGAGCAGCAGCGTGCAGAAGCATATCAATATCTTTTTCATCATCATGGTTTGTTTTATGAAATCTTCGGTTGTCTTTGTCGCAAAGATAAGGATTAGTTTGTGGTTTGCCCTTTTTAAGAGTGTTTTTTGTGATTTTATAGGGAAAGATATTTCTTTTTTAATCCTACTTATGAGCGTAAAAGTTTTCGTTTTATTTTACTTTGTTGTGCGCTTCTGGAGTGGCTAAAAAATCGAGTGTCTGCAAAATCTGTGGGATTTTTTAGCGGTTGTGTTCTGCTGTGGAAAAGAGAAAAGGATGAAAAACTGGCGGAAAGAGGTGGATGGGTGCGTTTTTTCCACTTTTTTTGTCTTTTTTTCTTGAAAATACGGCCGTACCTGTCCGTCGGTTTCCTTATTGCGTTGGCTGAGTTCCTTATTCTGTCAGCTGACACAATAAGGATGCTGGCGGATAGCCTTATTGCATCAGCGCGCGAGTGGTTTCGACTGTGCGGTCGGAGGGAGAAAAGCGTGGATTGGAGCCGTTGGTGGGAGGCTAAAAATAGGAAGTTTCTTTACGGATATATAGAACTTCGTGGATGCTTTTAGCCCACGAATTTTTACGAAAAGAGCGAAATCTCCACGAATAAGATGAAAAACTTGCGGAGTGCATGTGCGGATGATTGGAGTAGTGGCATCAAAAAATCCCGCCCAACCTCTGTGGGAGAAGTCGGGCGGGAAAAGCTATAGAATAGAGAAAGTATGTCGGTTTGCTTTATTTCTCCGAGAGCATGGTCACTTCTATGCGGCGCTTGCTTTGGAGCATATTTTTGGCAATGCGTTGGACGTCGGCCGCTGTGGTTTTCTCCACAAGTTGCTTATAGTTCTTGTCGAAATCAACACCATAGCGCAGCTGGTTGTAGAGCACATAGCTCCAATAGTCGTTGGTGATAACGGCCTGGTCGTACTGCTTGAGGAGGTATTCCTTTACCTTTTTCAGGCTGGCAGCCGCAGGGCCTGATTGGGCAATGTGTTCTATCTGTCGGTAGATGATAGGCATCACCATTTCGTATTTGTCTGGGTCGGTGTCGAAGGATACTTTCAGCAGCGCGCGTGGGTTGGAATATTTGTCGATACTACTGCTTAGACTCACGCCATAAACACCGCCTTTGTCCTCACGAACAGAGTCGACATAGGCAATAGAAAGCACGCGGCGGAACATGTCGAGCTGCAAGTCGGACTTAGCGGAGTAGGGCTCGTTCCAGGTGTAGATGATGCTCACCTTTGAGATGGGTGTGTTCATCTTCTTCGTCCAGCGGTGCGTTTCGTTGCAATTGCGCACGTTGGGGTAGGTGTCGGCAAATGTTTCCTTCTTGCCCGTTGATGGCAGCGAAGCGATGTACTGTTCGAGCAAGGGGCGGAGCGTTTCGAGCGAGATGTTGCCCATCACAATCAGTTTGAAGTTGGAAGCATTGCTGAAACGTTCATGATAGATCTGCAGCACGCGGTCGTAGTTCACCTTGTCGATCGTGGCAGCCTTCACGGGCTGAGTGCGTGGCGAATTGCCGTAGACGATAGCCGAAATCGAATCGTTGTAGCCCACCTTCGGACTGGCCTCACGATTGGTCAGGAAGGAGCGCATGCGGTTGAGTTCTGCACTGAAAGCCTGATCGTCGCGGCGCAGGTCCGTGAAGTAGAGGTGTGCAAGCTCGAAGAGCGTCTTCACATCCTTCACGGAGGATTGTCCGCTGATGCTCTGCGTTTCTGCACCTACGTTGGCGTTGATGCGCACCGTCTTGTCGGAGAGATACTTGTTGAGAGCGAGTTTGTCGAACTTTCCAAGTCCGCCTTCCTTAATGGCAGTGGCAAGGAACTGAATGTTGGGGATGTCGGCATCAGGGTAGAGCGATGAGCCGCCCTCTCCGAAGAAGCGCAACGTCACTTGGTCCTTATTGAAGTCTGTGGGCTTGAAATACACCTTTACGCCGTTGCTCAGCGTGAGTTCTGTGGTGCCGTGGGCAAAGGCTTTTTGGCTCACGATGCGGCCCTTGTTGGGCAGTTTCTCAATGAGCTTCGTGTCCACCTTCTTTTCCTGGTAGGCGGGATACTTGCGCGCCTGCGCTTCCAGTACGTAGCTCTCCAGTTCAGCATCGGAGGGGATGTGGAAGTCCGCTTTCTCGGGCGCGTAGACCACAAGCACTTGGTTGCGATTGGTGATGGCCTCGCGCATAGCAGCATTCACGTCCTGGAGCGTCACCTCGCGGTCGAAGCGTTCGGCCAGTTGCTTGTCGTAGGCCTCGGTTGTGATGGGCTCGTTGTTGAGGAAGTTGTTTTGCGCCTTGCGCACAAAATAGCTGTTGCGGCGATCGTCGCGCTGGTTGAAGCGGTTGTTGATAAGCTTGAGGTAGAAAGCTTTGGCGCGGTCCAGTTCGCCCTGCGTGAATCCATGTTGGCGAATCTGTTCGATACAGCCCACGGTAGCGTCGAAAGAGCCACGGATGTTTTCCTGGCGCGCGCCGAAGGAGAGAGTGAACGCTTCTTTTGAGCGGCTCACGAGGAACTGGCCGATGTGTGCTGATGCGCTGAGGCAGGGCTTACTCGGACTTTCCTGCACCTCGTTGAGGCGTTCGCCCACGATATAGCTCACGAGGTCGTCAAGGTAGGCATCGCGCTGATACTTCAGTGTGTTCTTTTCCGTGTCGGGGGCTGCGTCGCGCTTCATATAGAGATTCACGAGCATGATGGGCTGCTCTGCATCTTTCAGGGAGGACACAATCATCTTGTCGTTGTCGGGCACGGAGAAGTACTCGCGCTTGGCGGCGTTCTTTGGCATAGGGATTGGGCCGAAGACGTCTTTGATCTTCTTCTCCATAGCGTCCACGTCGATGTCGCCCACCACGATGATGGCTTGCAGATCGGGGCGATACCATTTGTGGTAGTAGTCGCGCAAATCTTTATACGGGAAATTGTCCACAATGTCCATCGAGCCGATGGGCAGGCAGTCCTCATACTTAGAGCCTTTGTAGATAATGGGGAGTGCATTCTCCATCATGCGCTGTGTGGCCATGCCGGCGCGGCGCGTACGCCATTCCTCGTGGATGACGCCCCGCTCCTTGTCTATCTCCTTATCGGTGAGCAGGAGGTAGTGGCTCCAGTCGTGGAGGATAAGGAGGGTGGAGTCCACCGTTGAGTTGTTGCGCACGGGAACAGCTCCAACGTGGTACACAGTCTCGTCAACGGAGGTGTAAGCGTTGAGATTTGTACCGAACTTTATGCCGTGTGCCTCGCACCAGTGGACAATGCTCGGGCTCTTGGGCGTGTCGCGGAAGTTCTGCGTTCCGTTGAACGCCATGTGCTCCAGAAAGTGGGCCAAACCGCGTTGGCGCGGCTCTTCGAGGATGCTACCCACGCGCTGGGCAATGTAGAAATCGGCCAAACCAGCTTCTTTCGCGTTGTGGCGTATGTAGTACGTCAGGCCGTTAGGCAGCTTGCCAGTTCGGAAGCTTCTGTCGGTCTCTACGTTTTGTGCCGTAGCTTCTGTTGTAAGGAATAGCAAAAAAATATAGGATAAAATTTTCTTCATTTAAGAGAGATATAATAATGAGTGCTGAAGGATTAGAACGCACATCCGATGGTGAGCGTCACCCCCGTATTGTCGCGTCCAGCCAAAAAGGCGTTTCTCACGTTGGCCTTGTGGTGGACAGCATCGAGATTGATGTAGGTTTTCATGCGAGTGGCGGGGAAATGGAAGGCATAACCCACCCCACCGCCAAAGGTGTATTGCGGAGCAGTCAGATAGAGATATTCTCGATAGAGAAAGGCCTCCATCTGGGGAAATCCCTTTTGCTTGTCGGAGGGTTTGATGAATGTACCATCCTCATAAGCTGCGCCACGACCTTTAGCATAGGCCACGCTGCCGTGCAAGGAAAGCACACCGTTGCGAAGGAGCAAGTTGCGCTCAGCTTGCAGATAGCCTTCCGTTCGAGTGAGTTGCTGATGGCGGAAGTAAGGATAGTCGTAGCCCGTCTGCTTGCGGCGGTTCACATCCAGTCCGGCCTGCACGCTCCAAAGGGGGAGTTCGTTAACGATACCCCAGCGAGCGGTGTAGCCCACATGGAAATCCTGCCACAGGCGGTTTCCCGTCTTCACTGCATCATAGTATTCGTAGTAGGAAGCCCCCGATTGGTTCAGCAAACCTCGGTAAGTGTTGCGCAGGTTGCGGAGATTCTCCTGCGTGAAGTTGAGGTCCACGCTGTGCTCCTGCCTCTTGCCGCGCCATTGCAGGCGAGTGGTATAGCCCAGTAGGTGGCTGTTGTGATTCATAAAGGTGATGGAATATTGCGACTTCCGCCCGTAGTATCCATGGCGGTAAGCGAGCCAGAAGTCGTTGTACCAGTTCAGTCCGGGCAGGGGCGTCCAGGCTGCTTGTACACCTGCACCTTGATATTCGGTCAGGAAGGGATGCTCAGAACCGCGCGCGGTGAAGCCTTGATCAGAGAACTGCTCTGCTTCCCCTATCCATGGGCCGTAGTTGATAAAGGAAAAGTAGTCCTTATCGTTTCCCGCGTAGGTACTGAAGGAGACGCTCTCCGTGTTGCGGCGGTACTGATAGTTTGCGCCAAAGCTGAGCGTGCGGCCTACGGGAGCATAGATGGATGCCAAGAGGTTGAGGTCCATCAGCTTTGTTTTGTGGCGCAAGTCGCGGTACTTGGCAGCGTTGGCAGCAGTGAAGTCGACCTTTGCTCCTATAGCCAGTCCGCGCCACATTTGCCAGCCGAGTGCGCCAGTGAGGTGATAGGTATCGAAATGCTTTTTGCCCGCATTGGTCAGCGAGTCCTCCGCAATGTCGAAAGGCTTGCGGTGGGGACTGATAAAGGCAGAGCCCGTCATTTCTCTTCCCGAAAAACTATCATAAGTCATCTGTCCGTAAACAACCATGCGCGGCGAGAGCTGGTAAAAGGACTCCACGCGGCCCGTAGTATTCCATGCTCGTGGCGATTCGTTGTAGTTGACGAAACCTCCACGCTGATAATGGGTTGAAAGTTCGGCGCGCGAAATGTTACGACTCTGCCAGCGTGTGAGTGCTGCAGCATTGTTGCCTCCCAGCCATGCGTCGCTCGCCCCCACGAAGTTGAAGTCGCGCAGGAGCAGACTGTCGGCCGTTTGAGAAAACAAGCCGACAGGAACAAGTAATGTCCCTGCCAGCAAGATGATATATGATGAAAGTTTTTTCATTTATTTAGTTGCCTCGAATAGAGAACTGCTTGCGTTCGTGGAAGTCGGCCGTAGAATTGTTGCTGTCCTGGTAAACGATCTTTGCACCATTCTTGATAGATGCTTCAGCATCAATTCCGCTGGGGTCATTACCTAAGGTGTAGCCGTAAACGAGTTTTGCCTCGTTGCCTGCGATGGCCTTTGTGGCTGCTGCATCTACGTTGCGATACACAGTATGGCCTTGACGATAAGTCTGTTTTACGAAACCAGCGTCTATGTCGGCTGTGAAACGCTTCTTGCTTTTGCCAACATTTATGTCTTGGTATACTTCAACACCATCAATGACCCACGCTGTAGGAACTTTCAAGCAAGCAAAAACTGGGGTTGCTGGTTTGCCAGCTTCATAAACGATGTTGGCTGTATTATTAGCATAGTCGCGAGGGGTAACGCCTTTGGTCTGGAAGATAAAGAAAGCGGGCGACGTCACGCTCAGCGGCCACGCGTTAGCTTGACCATATTTCACTGCCTTTAAGTAGTGAGCAGATGGAATAACATCGGCTGGTGTGGGATAGTATTTAGTGTTGCTATAGCCCGACTCTAGATCGTACATTGCATAATAGTCTGCGTTGACGTAGTTAACGCTCTTGCTGTACGTCTGTGTGTTGTCGATTGCGCCCATGCAGCTAACTACCACTTGAGAGTAGGGAGCGAGCACCAAAGCCTGCTGGAAATACCAGATACCATTAGCTGCTGGTACCCATCCTTGAGAAGCGTAAGAAGGTTCGGTGCTGGACTCATCGCTGTACCAACCGTTTTGTGCCTGCGCATTATAGGGGTTGAGAATACCTACTGCCAAGTTGTTGACAACAGCCGTGTCGGGACAGTTATTATAGATAATAAAGCCCTTATCCATTTGGAAAAATTTAGAAGCATCGTTGTCGTAAGGAACGCCCGAAGTGTAGAGTTCCTTGACAATAAGTTGGTCGGCGTTTTTGTCGCGGAGCTGGAACGTTACGTTCTTCACGGCCTTGGTTGAGATAGTGTCTGTCGTGCCGTCAGTATGTGTAACGATCATGTTCCAAGACTGAGCGTTGGCGGAGAGTGACACTGTCAGGAGGGTCACTAAGGAGAGTAATAATTTCTTCATGATGTATTTTGTTTTTTGTTTGTTGCTAAAATGTTTTACTTATTGAGAACTTTGAAGCTCTTGCTGGGAGTGCTCAGGATGTACACACCTTTGGGGAGGTTGTTGAGGTCTACGCTGACTTTTCCTTCAGCATCGGCCGTGAGAGTGCTCACTGCCACGCCACTGATATTATAAACGCGCACCAAAGCTCCTGCTTTCAGACCGCTAATTGTGGCATTGCTGAACGCTACGTTTGAGGCGGGAGTTGTTGAAGTACTACCTGTTGAGGGCACGTCCTTGATGCTCGTCGTCACTTGCTCAGTGGTGAACGAATAGTCGCGGAGGCCTTCGAGTGCAGTCATTAGTTGGTCGCTTCCACAAGTAACCACGAGACTGTCGCCTGCATAGCTAAGCACGGGGGCCTCGTTCAGCGAGAACTTGTTGATAGTTCCGTCGGTCTGCGTCAGCACGAGATAGGTCACTGTCTCCGTTCCGTTGGCGGATGAAGCCTGGGAGTGGAGTGGAGCCAAAGTCATTATGGCCGCTGCGACCATAGTGAGGAGGGTTCTTTTCTTCATGTTGTTAATTATTTTTATTGTATCTATTCTTTAGTGTACAATGCGCTTGCGCGACATTGTGAGAGGGAGCGTGAAGGTATGGGCCGAGTCGCTGGTCACTACCACCTGACTGAGCGTACCATTGAAGAAATAGCGATAATCTTTGGTGGTTTTCTGTGCCGAACTACGAACGCTATAGATACCTGCCGGCACCGTGAAGTGAGCTTCGCCCTGCGTGTCGGTAGAGTCCACAAACGTACTGGCCGTAGTATTGAGCAGTTCAACGCGCAGTCCGTCCAGTGGCCCATCATAGGTCTCAGGGACTTTCAGCTTTATGTTGATTTTGACCACATCCATCGTGTCGTCGTAGTCCGCACATGCGGCGGGCAGCAACAGTAGGAGCGTCAGGAGTATGTAAGAGATACGTTTCATCAGAGTTTGAGTCTTAGCGAGAGTCCATAATAGAAGTTGGGAACATAACCGCTTCCGAAGAGCGACGTCTCTAATCCCGTCTGCGACGAGTGTACACGGCGCAATGTGTTGAAGAAGTTGTTGGCGTAGAAGGATAGAGAAACGTGGTCGCCGATCTCCTTCGTCACACTGATATTTGCCGACCAATACGCGCTTAGTTTGTTGGGATTGAGCGTAAAGGGATAGTTCGTGCGAACAATCAGTTGCGAGAGGTCGTTGTAAAGGTTGCGGTCGTTATCGCGCGCCTGGCGGTACGCATCGTAAAAAGGTTTCTTTTCCGTGGGATTATCCCAGGTAGAATAGTATTCGGGAAGTACGGCAACAGTTTGGTTGCGCGTTTTTCCATCATAGGGCTTGTCGAGATTAGGTTGGCCGTTTTCAACGAGATAGCCTTTCGAAGTTTTCGACCGATTATAGCGATAGAGAGAACTCTCCACGCGCAGAGCCATGATAAGGCGCAGTTTGGGAATATGAGTAGTGAACGTAGCGTTTAAGTTCACTTGGCTCGACACATTCCCGTTGGTCACGGCAGCATTTGCCGTGTAGTCGGTGGAAGAGGCACTGCCGCCGCGGTAGTAACCGATGTACTGATAGAGCGCACCGTCGGATTGGCGATTGTGCAGTCCCAGAGGGACATCAGCAAAGAGTGTATGATCCATTCCTTTATAATGGTAGTAGTTACCATCAAGGCGCACTTGTGTGCGTAGTGGACGAATCTGCGTGAAATCAATGATCCATTCCAGTCCGTAGCGGCTTACGGTCGATGCATTTACGTAAGTGGCGTTGGTCACGTATGTATAGCGGTTTTCATAGGGGAGCGTGACAGCTGGGCGCTTGCCCGTCACGTCTGTCACAGTGACAACGCCCGTTGTGTGGTCCATACTGAACGCTCGGTCGCTTACGGGGATGCCGCTCTTTTGCAGCGCCGATGGCGTGGTGTATTTATAGGCGAACGGCGTAAAGATGTTGGTGGCCATGTAGGGGCGGAACGTCTTGTTGTAGAAGGCCGACACGTTGATGTCTGCGATGCGCGTCTTCACCTCTATTCCCGCATCGTATTGATGGGTGTACTGCCAGCGCAGGTTGGGGTTGCTCACCGTTGTAGAAGGGTAAGTGTAGTAAGCGTAGTAGGAACGGTTCTGCGCATCGCTTGTGGACGAGAATGCGAGCATATCTCGGTACGAGGGCGAGGGATAAAGGATTTGGAAACTGGGAAGTTTCACACTCTTCCCCCATCCTGCGTGTAAGCGCAAGTCGGAGACCCATGCTTTTCTCCCAGAAAAGAATACGTAGCGACTGTTGATGCGCGGCGACAACGAACTCACGCGTGGATACTTCGAGTGGCGGATGATGGTAAGGTCCTCGCGCAAACCAGCTGTCAGTTCAAAGAGTCCGCCTTTTGCTGTCGGGACGCTCACTTTCTCTTCCGCGTAGAGCGCCATATTGTTCATAGCGGGCTGTGCATCGTAGCGATATTCGCGCCACGTAGGGGCGTAGCGCAAGTCGTCGTAGTAGGTGCCGCGTCCGCCGTTGTGCGTGCTCGTCCACTCGGCTCCTGCCATGAGCAGATTCCTCACGCTGCCAAACTTGTGGCTCCAGTCGGCCTTCAGTTTTACGGAATAGTTGAACGGCTTTGAGTCGTTGAAACCTTTCACATACCAGTAGCCCGTTGGACCTAAGATGATGTTGGCCGTTGGGTTCTTGTCGTAGTCTTCAGCAATGTTATAGCCCTCTGTGAGCGTATGTAGATAAGGCTGTGTGGACGCGCTGCTTGCCGTGGAATATACCTCTGAGCGGCGGTCGCTGAATGAGGCCGCGCCCATCAGTTGTAATGATGTGAGCCAAGGTTGGTTGAGCTGCCAGTTCAAGCGAATGTTTCCGCTCAAACTGTTGTCCCGCGCTTTTGAGTAGCTATTCAAATGCTCGTCGGGATCTGCCTTCGAGTTGTAGCCACCAATATTTCCGCGAAAACCCACATTGACCGTCAGCGGTAGGCGGTTTTTCATCGCCACATTGAGATAGTTGAGCGAAAAGGCGTTGCGTTGATAAGCCGTATAAGGCGAAGCGGCATCAGAAAAGGAACGCGCGTGTTCCAACGAAAGGTTGATAACGCCACCGTCCTGCCCCACACCAAAGCCCTTATTGACGGCCAACTGACGTGTGTGCTGATTGACAGAGCCTTCAATGATAAATGGAGAGCGGCCGCGGCGCGTGTTCACTTTCACAATGCCGTTGCTCAAATCGCCATATTCCACGGATGGAATACCTGCAACGATTTCCACGCTCTCAATGTTCGACGCGCTCAGCGTGCGGGTACTGGCGCCCAAGCTCTCTCCTGTTGTTGAATTGTTGTTGAGGCGCACGCCGTCCACTTCAACGGCCGTGCCGAAAGAAGCATTGCCGCGCTCCGATGAAGCACTGCGTAGCGACATACGCCTATCGTTCATCAACGAAGGATTAACACTCTTCCCGCCTGGAAGGAGTGTGGAGATATCGCTAAGGTTGATGATTTGCTGGTTGTCCAGAGTGGTGCGATTGATGGAGTAGGCTGTTGTAGCATCGTCGCGCTTGCGCTTTGCCACCACTACGGCTTCACCGAGTTTGAGGTCGTTCTCGTCGAGCGTCACATCCATGACGATGTCCTTGCCCGTAAAGTTGATGGTTTGCGTGCGCGAAGCATAACCCAAACAACTAACGACTACTGTCGTTGGCCCTTTGGGTACGTTTTTGATAATGAAGTGTCCGGATTTGTCTGTATAGGCGTAGAGGTGGCTTTCTTTGAGTGTGACAGAGGCAAACATAATGGGTTGTTTGTCCTTGGCACTAATAATGGTGCCTCTCACGTTCTGCGCGAAGCCCACAATACTAACACTCCCTAATATAATGGTTAAAACGATATCTCTCCTTCTCATTCCGAATGAAAATACGGCATTTTGGATAGGCAAAGATAGGCCTTCCCAATGAGAGGTGAGATACCCTGTAGGGGGTATTCCTACTTAATGAATGTGAACTCAAACGTATTGGCAACTGCGTTTGAGGAAATTTTGAGCGTCTTTTATCGCTGCTATCAGAAGATTTGGAAAATGCCACTTACATGTAAGTAAATGGCTAAGAACGTGTAAGTAAGAGTACCCACAATAAAGCTGATGATGGACCACATTCGTGAAGTCGCAGCAGCCATGCGTGCATCCATGGGGCGTTCTTCATCATAGAGGTTATCCGCTTGTCGCGAGTAGATAAAAGATACTATGCCCAAGGGGAGAAAAAAGACAGCTGAAAGAACAGCCCAAGCAAAGTTCGTTCTCCGCTTATGTGAACTGTGTTTTTTTGTTGAATTTGTTTCCATAAATACTGACGATGCACATCTCTTCCGAAGCCCCAGCTAAATAGGGCTTTCGTAGCAGACGACAAGGCCATAAATTGGTAATAGCGGTGCAAATGTAATAAAATGTCGGAATATTTGCTGTTTTTTTGTCTTTTATTTGACGATTTGCTTGAAGAATGTTTTGATGGGGTTGTACTCGTTGTTGATAAATGCATCTAAAATTTTGTTCGACACTCCCGATTTGGCGGGGATAATATCGCAATCGGCCACGGCGGCAGGCAGGAGGCAGGTGGAGCCTTCTCGGAGTAGGATTTGTTCGCCCGTGGAGCGCAAACGGATATAGCTATCGCCCTTGATGGCCATCGTAACAAAGAAACTGTCGTATTTGATTAAGTCGCGATGAATAGGTGCATCGAAATTGACAACTCGGACATTGAAAAATTTACTATCAATGACCAGATTGGCACTATTGTTCTTCTCTTCGTAACGAGTACGATACTGACTGTCCACCTTGTAGTTGAGGGCCTGCTGCGCTAAGTCGACGTGGAGTTCGCGCGGTTCACCGTCCATTCCGAGGCGGTTGTAGTCGAAGATGCGGTAGGTGAGGTCGCTGCTCTGCTGCACTTCGGCCAGCAGAATACCTTTGCCGATGGCGTGGATACGACCTGCTGGGATAAAGAATACATCGCCGGGCTGCGCCTCATGACGTGCTATGACATCGGTCAGGCTTCCGTCGGCAATGCGCTGGCGCAGTTCGTAGGGCGTAATCTCTTGCGCAAAACCGCTATAGATACAAGCTCCAGGTTCCGTTTTGATAACGTACCACATCTCGTTCTTACCCATCTTTCCGTGTACCGCTTTGGCCATTTCGTCATCGGGATGCACCTGTATGCTCAAGTCCTCTTGAGCGTCAATAAACTTGATGAGCAGTGGCATTTGCCCATCGTAGTGTTTGTAAACGGCCTCTCCGAGCACCTGTCCTTTGTAGGCCGCGATGACCTCATTGAGCGTTTTGCCGGCCAAAGGTCCGTTAGCAACGATGCTGGAGCAGTTGGGAATGCCGCTGACCTCCCAGGATTCACCAATAGGAGTCTCGGTATGCGGAAGCTGCTTCCAGTTGGTAAGATAATGTCCGCCCCAAACAGCCTCGTGTAGATTAGGCTCAAATAGGAAGGGGTAAAGAGTTGGAAGACTTTGCATGTTGCAAAAATACAAAAAAATAATAATCTCTCCACTCTCGCCTTTTTTAGCTCTATCGATCTGATGCCTCTTTTAGACAAGGCCTCCGATTAGTCCGACTTGTCCGATTCGCCCGTCTTGTCTTCTCTTTCGAAAAAGTCAAAAAACTTCTGATTCTAAGCCTCCGAAAATAGCGCGAAAATGAGCTGCTCAATAAAATCTCTGAGCAACGCAACGGTGAGCTGCTTGAAAAGAACAGCAGAATAAGGGTATTGATAAATACAATAAGGATGTCGGTCAGCGCAATAAGGCTATCAGCTGACGCAATAAGGATGTCCGTTCACAGCCTTATTGTATCGACGCTCTACTGGTACAGAATCACCTCTTTCTCCCTCCTTTTTCTCGTTTTTTCCTTATAGCAGTTTCGCACCTCTTAGGTGTTCTTCATCAAAACTCTCTTATTTCAAACTTCATCTAATAAATCGCCGCGAAAATCCCTTTCTTTTAACATTTAGATTGTCCGATTCACTTGTCAAATTATCAGACGATAAAATAAAGCTTTCCGGTGCATCCTTCTTAGCCATTGGCACATTAAAAAAGCGGCACTCGCCGCTCCTCATTAGCACATTAGCATATTAGCACATTCCATTGGCCCATTTCCTCGCGGCATTAGCACATTAAAAAAGCGGCACTCGCCGCTCCCCATTAGCACATTAGCACATTTCTTTGCTGCATTAGCACATTCCCTAAATCTGTCCGCTCTCCACCAGTCGGCATACGCGCTCCGTCAGGCGGTCGTCGCCGTTCGGGTCGTAGTGTTTGTTGAGGTTTAGGCCAAACATCCAGCCGATGCTTTGGTAGAAATTTGCCCGTGCAGTACCGAGGAAGGCTCGCGCAATGCTCAGGCCCGTCTGGTTGCACTCGCGATCCACGAGCTTGATAAGCAAGCGGCCCTGCGAGCGGGTCAGGCGGCGCACCATTGGCTTGTACTCGTTCACCAAGTCCTGCTCCACGCGTTTCCAGTGGGCATCTCTGCTCCGCTGGTCGGGCAAAGTCTCAACATAGTTATAAGTCTCGATGATGGTATATCGGGCCATTTTAGCCAGCGGTAGGAGCTTCTTGATGTTTTCCACCAAGCGATTGTAGCGCGCCTTTTCCTCGTCGTTCTTAAAAGTAAGCGGGGGATATTTATATACAGGGTCGACGAGGCGGATAGCTGGGATACTGTCGCCCTTGTAGAGTGTCTTCTCCACTTTCACAAAGTGGGGCATAGCCACATTCTCCAGGTTCTTGCCCGAACCAGGATCTTCAATATCTTGTGCTTGGAGTGTCACTGCGAACGCGGCACAGAGCAACAGCAGTATGGCTCTAATCTCTTTCTTCATAGGCTGCAAAAGTAGAAATATTTGTCACAGCCCTGCGTTATTTTATATTAAATGAGAGGAGAAGTAGTTTTTTTTAAGGATATTTGCAAGAAAGTGAGCTATTTCTGGCTCACGCAAAACTATATCTATATGGCAAAGTCCAAGAAAACCTCGCGCCGATTGTCTAAAAAAGACATCGTGCAGCAATTGTTAGAGCTCTTCGAACAGAACCCAGCGAAAGATTTCAAGGTGAGAGAACTCTTTCAGGAACTTCATGCTACCAATCATCCGCAGAAAATGCTGATGCTCGACGTCATTGATGATCTCATTCTCAACGATTATATAGCCCGTGACGATCGCGGTAACTACCGCTACGCAGTGCGCTCCCAGGTGATGGAAGGTACGTTTGTGCGCAAGCGCAACGGCCGCAACTCATTCGTTCCAGACGATGGCGGGCAGAGCATCCTTGTGACGGAACGCAATTCGAGCCATGCCCTCGATGGCGACCGCGTCAGAGTGACCATGCTGGCCCGCCGACAAGGCCACACCCGAGAGGCCGTAGTGACGGAAGTACTCGAACACAAGAACGACTCCTTTGTGGGCGAGCTGAAAGTGGATAGAAACTTCGCTTTCCTTATCACCAACAGTCGTTCGCTGGCTGCCGACATTTTCATCCCAAAGAAGTTCTTGAAAGGAGGTAAAACGGGTGACAAGGCCGTAGTGAAAATCGTGGAATGGCCGCAGGATTCGAAAAGCCCCATAGGCAAGGTGGTCGACATTCTTGGACATCAGGGCGAAAACAATGCAGAAATGTGCGCCATTCTTGCAGAGTACAATCTGCCGTATTCCTATCCTGAAAAGGTGGAACAGGCTGCGGACAACATCCCAGTAGAGATTCCAACCGAGGAGATAAAGCGGCGCGAGGATTTCCGTGATGCCGTGACTTTCACCATCGACCCGCACGACGCTAAAGACTTCGACGATGCCATTTCTATACGCCGCATCAGTGGTAAAGGCTTGCCGCTTTCCAATGCACGCCCCAAAACCACCAGCAGTAAGGCTGTGTGGGAAGTTGGCGTACACATTGCCGATGTTTCCTACTATGTGAAGGAGGGCGATACCATAGATCGTGAGGCCTACAATAGAGCCACGAGTGTCTACCTGGTAGACCGCACCATCCCGATGCTGCCCGAAAAACTCTGCAACCAACTCTGTTCGTTGCGACAAGACGAGGAGAAGGTGGCATATTCCACTATTTTTCATATCAACGAGAGAGGTGAAGTGCTGGATTGGCACTTGGCGCACACCGTGATACGTTCCAATCGTCGCTTCACTTATGAGGAGGCACAATACATCTTGGAACAGAACGGCGAGGCTTCGGCTGCCGATCTCCAAACGCCGGGCGACCATCCAGAAGTGCTACCCGAGGGAACGCCGCTTACGGGAGAGTTTGCAGAAGAACTCGTTGTGCTGAACCGCCTGGCAAAGCTCCTGCGCGACAAACGCTTCAAAAACGGAGCTATAGGCTTCGACCGCGCTGAGGTGCGCTTTGAAATCGACGACAAAGGCCATCCTATTTCTACGTATCTCAAAATTGCGCGCGATGCCAACAAACTTGTGGAGGAATTCATGCTGCTGGCCAATCGCTCCGTGGCAGAGCGCATCGGAAAGGTGCCTCGCGGTAAGAAACCCAAAACCTTTGTCTATCGTATTCACGATGTTCCCGACCCAGAGAAGCTGGAGAAACTGAATGGATTTATAGGTCGATTTGGCTACAAACTAAGGACGGAGGGCACCAAGCAAGAGGTGAGCAAGAGTCTGAACCAGTTGCTCGAGGAAGTTCATAATCGTCCCGAAGAAAATATGGTGGAAATGGTGGCGCTAAGAGCAATGATGAAGGCGCGCTACTCTATTCACAACATCGGCCACTACGGACTGATGTTCGACTACTATACACATTTCACGTCGCCCATCCGTCGCTATCCCGACTTGATGGTGCACCGTCTGCTCACGCGATATGCGGAGGGTGGCCGAAGTGCCAACGGTCCTCGCTTTGAAGAGTTCTGCGAACACGCCAGCGCCATGGAGCAACTGGCAGAAACGGCAGAGCGCGCCAGTATCAAATACAAGCAAATCGAATTTATGGGCGACCGACTCGGCGAAGAGTTCGATGGCGTCATAGATGGGGTGACGGAGTTCGGCCTCTATGTGGAAGTGACGGAGAACGGCTGCGAAGGAATGATTCCGCTGCGGTGCTTGGAGGACGACTACTATGAATTCGACGAGAAGAACTTCTGCCTCATCGGCCGCCGCTTCCGAAAGCGCTACGCCTTGGGCGACAAGGTGCGCATCTGCGTGGAGCGCGCCAACTTAGACCGCCGACAGCTCGACTTCTCGCTCGTGGAGACCGAAGAACAAAAGGCGCATCCCGCCAAGTCGGCTAAACCTGCTGCTAAGTCGGCATCGCGCCCCGCTCCGCAAAAGCCGGCGGCGAAGAAGAAACGTACTTCGCGCGGGAAGAAGAGCGCGAAATGATGAAGGGGTGAGACTTGCCGCTGAGCAACTGCTGGCGGCTCGTCTTTCGCCTTATCCACTGCTTTATCAGCTGTATCGGACAGAGCAGCAAAGCCCGAGTGTCCGACAATAAAATAGCCTGCGGCGAACACGCAAGTATCCTACCCATCAAAGGGAATAGCTTGTGTGTTCGCCGCAGGCGTTTTATGTTCGGTTTGTTGCAGCAAGCTTTCGCGCAAAGGCAAAAGCTTGTCGCGCCACCGTTGATATTTCTTTGTTAGTGGCTCATCGCCTTACGCACGACGGTTGCGCTGGTTGGCAACTATCACCTGCGAAAAAGTGCGACCATTGTTTGCGCCTTTGCTTGCCTTCTCGTTGGCGCGCACCTTTGTTTGCGCCTTTGCTTGCACGTTTTTATTGGTCGACACCTTAGAGGCTTGAGCCGAAGCGCCCGTTGTGAATGTCACTTTCTTCACGCTGTCCGTTGGTATGCGGAATGTCTTCCCGTCTTTCTGCTTCACAACCATGTGGTAGTGCTGTGCGGCAGCTGGAGTGGTAAGGCCCATGATGAATAGGGCTGCAAGAAGCATCTTTTTCATTATTCTGTTCTTTACTTGTTTACTACTTTGATGATGGCCGAGCCGGCTGTGATAACGTAGGTGCCGGCGGGGTATTGGCCGAAGCTGATGTGGGCATCGCCATTGCTGTTGGCTTTTGCGCTATGCAGCAGGCGGCCGTCAGTGGCATAGAGGCTCACGAGCGTACCCGTAGGTAAGCCGCTGAAATGTGCCGTTCCATTTTGCAGCGTGGGGCGCGTAGTGGTTGTTCCGAGCCCTGTGGTGGGCGAATCTTCAAAGTAGTATTTCTGCACGTTCGATAAGTCGGTAGTTACTTCATTGCTACCGCCCACTGCCTTAAACGTAGTGCCAGCGTAAGTAATGACAGGATTGTCGGACAAGGAGAAAGTGATTTTTTGTCCGTTTTTGAGTGCCACTACGAGGTCTTTGGCTTGCAATCCAGCAACGCTCAGGAGCAGCATCATAAGAAGGGTGATTCTTTTCATGTGAGTAGGTATTTACAAGATAGATAAACGGAAGGGCAGGTGTGGGAGTGTTGCTCCGTCCGGCTCTTCCAAAATTTTATGGAAATGTTATGCCATCACCTCCGGTAGTTCAATCTGCGTGACCTGTAAGTGGGATTCGCGGAGGAATATGGCTGCTGTTTCGCGGAATTTAGATTCTTGTTCGGTGGTGAGGTAATGGCATTGCCCCATCTTGCTGCATTGTGCCTCAAGCTCGGGATGTCGCTGGAGATAGTCCACCAAGCTGCGCGCCACATACTCGCCTTGTTCGATGATTCGGACCCCCTCGGGGACATACTTCATGATTTTGTTGATAAGCAAAGGATAGTGAGTGCAACCCAGTATGAGCGTGTCTATTTCTGGGTCGAGGCGCATGATCATATCGATGCGTTTCTTCACGAAATAGTCGGCCCCGGGCGAGTCATATTCGTTGTATTCCACCAGCGGTACCCACATGGGGCAAGCCAGCGAGGTTAGTTCGACATATTTCTCCAAGCGGCAAATCTCCATTTTGTATGAACCAGAGTTGACGGTTCCGGGTGTGCCGAGAAGGCCCACATGCCCCGATCGCGTAATCTCAGGCACAGCCTCCACCGTGGGGCGAATCACGCCCAGTACGCGGCGGTCTGCTCCGAGGCGCGGGAGGTCGATTTGCTGAATGTTGCGCAAGGCTTTGGCCGATGCCGTGTTGCACGCCAGTATCACCAAGCGGCAGCCACGGGCGAAGAGCGCTTCCACGGCTTCGAGCGTGTATTTATAGATCACCTCAAAGGAACGAGGCCCATAAGGTGCGCGGGCGTTATCGCCCAGATAGATATAATCGTATTGCGGCAGGTATTGCCGTATCTGGCGGAGAATGGTGAGTCCGCCGTATCCGCTGTCGAAAATACCGATGGGATAGCGTTGGTTGTTAGAGTCTTCAGACATCTTTCTTCTTCTGTTGTGCTGTGGATATAGCGCAGCGTGTGGAATAATTCAGGGAATTTATCGCTTGAGTTTTTCTCTGACGTAGGGCGTGGCATCCTCTCCAATTTGCGGATGCACAAAAGGCACTGTATTATTGTCGAGATTAAGCACAAACTGATAGCCGCGCTCCATGCCCACTTCGCGGATAGCAGCATCCAAGCGTTGGCGAACGGGCTGCAGGAGGTCGACAGCAGCTTTCTTTAATAGTTCTTCAGCCGACTGGCGGAAAGCGATGCTTTTCTCCATAGCCTCCTGCAAATCGCGCTGACGTTTCAGCAGAATGTTCTGCGGGAAATTCTTCTGTCCTTGCAGAAATTCGGCAAATTGCCGTTTGAATCCCTGTTCGTTATAGTCCGTTTCTTGCTGATATTGTTTGCGGAGCGTTGCCAGCTGCTCCTGTGCAGCAGCATAGTCGCTCATCTTCACCAGCAGCGAGTCGTAGTGTAAATATCCATATTTCAGAGCGGTTTGCGCCTGCATTGCGGCACAGCCTACAAGCAGCAAAACCATCAGGAGTATTGTTCGTTTCATGCTTATATATAAATGTGTGTTCTGCAAAAATAATGATTCCCCTCCGAATCTGACACATAAACGACAATAATAACTCAAAAAAGCCAGCATCAAGCATTTGGAGTCTTCGGCAGAACTTTTCGCCTGGCGGCTTTCTCCCTGCCGTTGTTTGGCAAGATGGGTCTTTTTCTCTTCTCCTTTTTCACCTATCGATTTCTACAAAGGAGAAGCTGAAAAATACAATAAGGATGTCAGCTGACAGCCTTATTGCGTCAGCTGACACAATAAGGAAGCCAGCTGACACAATAAGGATATTTTTGGTTTCTTTTATGATGTTGTAAATCAGCTTGATACAATGAATCTTTTTCGCTATTGGAGAGAGAGGAGTCTCCCGAAGGATTATTCGAAAAGTCGGAAAGAGGAGCGGCTTCTCCTGTGTGTTTTTACAGCAATATATATCTTTTTGCTATTTTCACTTTGCAATTTATGGAATAGTCTTTACCTTTGGCCCATCTAATATTTCGCAAACTAATTCTAAAAAACGTAATACTATGGCAGAAGAGAAAATCCCCGGCCTAAGTGCGGCGTTCTCCCCCAAGAAGCTTTGGGAGTTCGTCGGCATCATCCTTGTGACCACCATTGTTTGGAATCTTCCTATCGACTTTTTCGGTATCAACGGACTGACAGTTGTGCAACAGCGCATCATTGCCATCTTCGTGTTTGCCACGCTCTCTTGGCTCACAGAGTGTATCCCCTCTTGGGCCACTTCGCTCGGTATCATCACCACGATGTGTCTTACTGTGACCAACAACGCTCTTCTGCCTTTCAAGGGCGAAGGCGTGGGAGAGTTGCTCAAGTCGAAGGACGTCATGGCTTCCTTTGCCGACCCCGTCATCATGCTCTTCTTGGGCGGTTTCATCCTTGCCATAGCGGCATCCAAATCGGGTCTCGACGTGTTGCTGGCTCGCTCCATGATCAAGCCCTTCGGTCGCAAGAGCGAGAATGTGCTGTTGGGCTTTTTGCTCATCACGGGCGTGTTCTCCATGTTCGTTAGTAACACAGCCACGGCGGCCATGATGCTCACATTCCTCACCCCTGTGTTTGCCGCTCTCCCAGCCAGCGGTAAGGGGCGCATTGCGCTGACATTGAGTATCCCCGTTGCAGCCAATCTCGGCGGTATGGGAACGCCCATCGGCACGCCTCCCAATATGATTGCCTTAAAGTATCTCAACAGTCCAGAGGGGCTAAACATGGACATCGGCTTTGGCACGTGGATGATGTTTATGTTGCCACTCGTCATCCTGCTGCTCGTCATCAGTTGGCGCGTGTTGCTCTATTTCTTCCCCTTCACAAAGAAAACTATCGACCTCCACATCACCGGTGAAGTACACCGCGGTTGGCGTATGTGGGTGGTGTGTGCCACTTTCATTGTTACCATCCTGCTTTGGGTCATTCCGAAGGAGATTACGGGTATCGATTCCAACACTGTGGCAATGGTGCCCATGGGCGTCTTTGCGGTGACGGGCGTTATCACGGCGAAAGATTTGCAGGAGATAAACTGGAGCGTCATTTGGATGGTAGCGGGCGGTTTCGCCTTAGGTCTCGGCATGAACGGCTCAGGTCTGGCAGAGAACGCCATTGACAGTATCCCATTTGGCTCTTGGAGTCCTGTGGCTATCTTGCTCATTTCGGGCCTTATCTGCTTCTTCCTCTCCAACTTCATTAGCAACACGGCCACGGCAGCTCTGCTCGTGCCGATTCTGGCCGTTGTGTGCAAAGGTATGGGCGGTGCGCTCGGCTCTATCGGCGGCACGGCAACGATTCTCATCGGTATCGCCATCGCTGCTTCCAGTGCGATGTGTCTCCCCATCAGTACTCCGCCGAACGCCATTGCATACAGTACGGGCCTCGTGAAGCAAAACGAGATGTTGAAAGTGGGGCTAACAATGGGCATCGTCTCTATGGTGCTCGGCTACTTGGTACTCTATTTCGTAGGTTCTATGCACCTGATGGCTTAGTGGCTCTTGACAAATAGAAAAGAGAAGTCCCCGGTATCTGCAAATACCGGGGACTCTCTTATGCTTAGCCTGTTGCGGTGCGTCTCACCAATTCGGGTTTTCCACATCCGTGATGAGGAAGCGTTTGTTCTTCTTTACGATTCTCACGCGTAGGGTGTCGCGTTTCCCTCTTGAAGTCATTTTGACCACATACCAGTTGTCCTTCGCTGGTTGCACGGAAAGTGTGCGCAGCATCTCGGCGTCGTCGGGGTCTTGCCCGCCGCCACGGAAGAGCCATACGGCAAGGCCCGTTCCGTCCTCGTCATCGTATTCGCTCACAAATCTTTCGTGGAGCTTCTCTATCAACTCTTCGGAGAAGTGTGCTCTGAATTTCGGATTGCTGTCTACATCCTTGCCTCCCAAAATATAGGATTTGAGGAAGTGCTTATAGAACTGTCGCACTTCGTTGGTGTTTGCTTTGCTGGTCGCCTTTTTCTTAGCAACCACCACTTTGTGTTGGCCATTCTGTGCCTGCGCTTCATGGGCAGAACCGCTACCCGTCCATGCCAGTAGGGCAAGGCAGAGGGGGAGAAAGATTTTTTTCATGATGATATAAAATATGTTGTTAACTATTTGTCCAATGACTGAAAGGAACGCCGAATTTCTGGACAATTTCCAGTTCTACGCCGTAGGGCATACGCGGCGCAGGCACACCGCTTTGCAGCATAGCTGCCGACAGCTCCTCCCACGCTTCGTCCCAAAGGCCCGCATCGATGAACGACTGCAAGGTTTGCGCGCCGCCCTCAACGAGGAGGCTCTGCACGTTCTGCCGATAGAGCGAATCGAGCATGGTTTCGATGTCCGCGAAGCACTGCCAGCCGCGCGGAAGTTCTCCCTCGGCCACGCGCCCCAAGACAACGGGCAGCGGGTCGGCTCCGTCCCAGGCTCTCACCGTCAGGCTCGGGCGATCGAGGCGCAGCGTGCTGTGTCCCACAAGGATGGCCTGATGCCGCGCCCGCTGATGGTGCACTGCCATCTGAGTGAGCGGTGTGGAGAGTAGGGCGGGTTGCTGCGCGGCTTGAGGCGTTGATTCTTCAGTGCCATCCTCTGCTGGTTGGGAGGGGAGTGGAGCAGCAGTATCCGTATCGAGGAGCGGCTCTCTCCAATTGTCCAGAAAACCATCTTTGCTGCGCGCCCATTTCAGTGTGATGTAGGGACGGCGGTGAGTATGGAACGTGAAAAACTTCCTATTCAGTGCGCGGCATTCTTCTTCCAACACGCCGACAACCACGTCCACACCAGCATCGCGCAGCATCTGTATGCCGCGCCCATGAACCTTTGCAAAAGGATCTTCGCAGCCCACAACCACGCGCGGGATGTGGCAATCGATAATGAGTTTGGCACAAGGCGGTGTTCGGCCGAAATGAGAGCAAGGTTCAAGACTCACATAGATTGTGGCCTCCTGCAAGAGTGGGCGGTCTTCGGGGCGTACGCTGTTGATAGCATTCACCTCAGCATGTGCCTGTCCGCAATGGGCATGATACCCCTCGCCAATGATACGTCCTTCGCTAACAATCACCGCACCCACCATCGGGTTGGGAGCTGCTCCATTTTCGCCCTGCCGAGCCAGTTGGAGGCAGCGGCGCATATAGAAAGTGTCCGTTGTTCTTTTTGATTTATTCATTACCTTTGCCTTATGAAATCTATGTTTCGCCAAATTGTTGATACGCTCATCCCGAAAGTGGAAGAACGGGAAGCCCGCGCCCTAGCGTTTGTTGTGTTGGAAGATGCCTTTGGCCTGTCGCGCACCGACATCTATCTGGGCAAAGATACGCCATTTTCCGAAGAAGATACAATAAGGCTGGAAAAAATTCTCCGCCGCTTAGAGCAGGGCGAACCTGTGCAATACGCCATTGGTACAGCACAATTCTGCGACCTCACCTTTCGCGTGACGCCCGACACCTTGATTCCTCGACCGGAAACGGAAGAGCTGGTGGGGTGGGTGGCTTCTCTGCTGCCCTCCGAGGCTCCTTGCTCCGTTCTCGATGTGGGAACCGGTACGGGCTGTATTGCCATCTCTCTGGCCAAGCAGTTTCCACGTGCACAGGTCATGGCGTGGGACATTTCGGAAGGGGCTTTGGCCGTGGCGCGGCAGAATGCGCAAACCAATGGCGTTACAGTAGATTTTCGCCGAACGGATGTGTTGGAAGTGGTAAATGAGAGCGCAGCGAGCGCGCCCTCGAGTGATGTTCTCTACATCGTTTCCAATCCCCCTTATATTTGTGAGCGCGAGCGCGCGGAGATGGAAGCCCACGTTTTGGACTATGAACCCGCCTCAGCTCTCTTTGTTCCCGACGCCGATCCCCTTCTGTTCTATCGGGCTTTGGCGCGCCTCGGTCAGCAACTCCACGCCGCCGCAGTGTTGGTGGAAATCAATCAAGCCTACGGGCAAGAAACCGTCAGAATGTTCCAATTAAGCGGCTACTCCAACGTGGAACTGCGCCGCGATATTTATGGGAAAGACCGAATGATAAAGGCTGTTCGCTAAACAGCTAAACGGCCCAATGTTCTTGCCCGAAAAGCCTGAACCTCTGCACTATTCGGTGAAGCTTCTAATGCTTCTTTGAATCATTTGCAGGGAGAGACGCACAAACGCAATAGCGATGCTCGTAAATCTCCTTATTGCGTTTGGGAATATAATAAACCTATCCGCCAGCATCCTTATTGTGTCAGCTCACTCCCTTATTGCGTTTTGGAAAGCAATACGGCTATCTCCTCGCATCTTTATTGCATCCACTCTCCCCAGCGACACAACGTGCTCACTCACAGTCCCCGGCGGGGACACACCATGCGTAACCGCGGGTGATGCCCGAAGGGCGAACCCGTGGGAAAGTGAAAAAGAGAACTCCGACGCCGCCGGCGTCGCACAGCATCCACAGCACCTCCTCCTTGTCTTTATTTTCTGTTGTCACGCCGTCACGTTGTCACACTTTGAGTATAACTATCTGAGAACGTTTATATTATAAGCGTGACGACGCGTGACAACAGTGTGATAACAAAAATTTTGTTGTCACGCATCTAAGTACCTATCTATCAGTACCTTCCCTCCTGCGTGACAACGTGACAACAAAAAACGAGTTTTTTTCAGGTGGGGGAGATGAAGGTTTCTCCCTCAACGCTTGCAGTGCGATGCCGCCAGAGGCGGGAGCTTATGTTTTTCTACTGTATGAGCGAGGTTGCGCAATTAGGGTGTAGAAATCTTTTATGAGAGGTTGTTTTTAGGTGAAGAAAAAAGGTCTTACCTTTGTACTCGGTATGGCGTGTGAGTATTCCTTAAATATACTAAGCTGTTGTTTTTTTCTGATGAGGTTGAGAAACCTTTAAGAAAAAGACTTAGCAGTTTTAATATATAATCAAATCAAAGTACCAACTGAATGATAGAATCATGAATCTTACTTATATTTCAAAATCGCAGTCGCAAGCACTAAAAGGGTGTGCATTGTTTATGATGGTGTTTCTCCATCTGTTCAATAAATCATCTAATTTACAGACTACGTTTAGTCTCTTTGATGTAGCCGGAGTTCCGCTCGTTAATTTTTTGTCAAGAGGAATGTCTCCTGTAGATTTCTATCTGTTTTTAAGTGGATATGGACTTTACTATATTTATAAATCTAAAAAGCAGACGAGAGCGGGTAATTTTATGCGGCTTGCTAGATTAGTGATTATATATTGGCTGATCTTACTTGTCTTTGTTACGATGGGGCATTTCATGAAACCAGGAGTGTATCCAGGAAGTATGTGGGATTTGGTCCAAAATGTCACTGCTTTTCGTACTACGTATAATGGTGAAGCATGGTTCTTGTTTCCATATCTCCTTATGTCATTGACATGTGGATTCCTTTTTCAAATCCTTGATCGTTTTAGAGGATTAAAGACCTTTTCCGTTTGTGTGGCTGTTTACATTATCAGTTGTTTTCTTATTAGTAGATATTATGCTTCATTCTTTGACAGTCATTATACCTTTTATCATGTAGTAGTATATTTCTCGTTCTTGTTACCATTTGTATTAGGAGCTATTTTTTGTAAGTATGCGGGTAAGGAGCATACAGGTTTTTGTATGCGTTGCTTGAATGGTATGCCACAATGGATGTTGGTTGTTGTTCTTTTATTGTTGTTTCTTTCTTGTTGTGTAATATCTTCTGCTGTGTATTCTCCTTTCTATGTCTGCATGTTTGTTCTTCTCTTCCTCAGGATAAGGTGGTGGGGATGGATTGAACGTGGTATGATGTTTCTTGGTAAATTCAGTACATCCGTATGGCTTATCCATACATGGTTCTGCTACTATCTATTTCATGATTTTATTTATGCTTTCCATTACCCGATGCTCATATTAGTTGTGGAATTTGCTGTTAGTATAATGTCGGGATATGTAATACAGAAAATAGCTAAACAGGTGTATCGAGTAGTAGGGTTGTAAATAAAAAGATATCTACACAAGATTCTAAAACTCGAAAGTGTTTTATCTGCAAGAATGCGAAAAAATCATTTAGGAGAAATCGCTATACAATAGAAAAATCCTCGGAGGCTCAGTGGGAGCTGTCCGAGGATTTCATGTTTTTATATGTCAGCGATGGTTATGCTGGTTCTTCTTCTTTGCGAGGTTTGCGAAGCGCGATGACGAAAGCAGCGATGAAGCCCAAGAGGATGAGAGCGATGGAGACGAAAGCTACCGTTTCAGTGGTAGATACACTCGCGGGGCGATAGGTGAGCACCAACTCATGTTTGCCAGCAGGCACTTTGATGGCGCGGAGCACATAGTTGACGCGGCCAATCTCTGTGGGTTTCCCATCGATGGTGGCTTCCCATCCAGGGTAGTAGATTTCGCTCAGAACTGCTATGCCACCCTTTGGAGTTGCCACCTGATAGTGGAGTTCGTTGGGCTGGCGACTAGTGAGCTGTATGCTACCGCTGTCGAGCGGAGAGCCTTCGAGGACGGCGCGGAACTTCTCATCGGCCACTGCAGCGTGCTTCGTATCGAGCCCCGTGAGGCCCGCCATTTCAGCATCGGCACCTTTGACGAAACGGAGTTTGCGGACAAACCATCCGTTGCCATTGGCGTAAGGATTGCGAACGGCCTGGTTGGCGTTGGCTCCGAAGATGAGGTAGCGCGTATTGAGCATATTGAGTACAGGTGCGAGACTGTCGCCAGGCACTTTCGTCATATCACCTTCCGCTTCCGAGATAGCAGAGAGATAACGACTCATCTCGTTGTTGAGCTGACGATCAATGAGGTCTTGATAGCGGCGGAGTTTCACAGCGTTGTAGCCACCGATGCTCTGGTGGAAGTAACCACTGTGGTTGCTCGTTTCATTGAAAGGATTGCCCTGCGAAATATCGAGTACGCGCCCGTCTGCCTTATCTTGCATCACAACGCGGTCGGCTGCTGTCGGCGTGAGATTTTGGAGTTGTACAGGATCGGTGAAACTCTCGTTGTTGAGGTAACGTTTATCAATGCCCCAAAGGTCAACGATACTGATAACACCTAAAACGAGGACGAGCCACCATCCGCCTTGTGCCTTCTCGCGGTTCTTATTGAGCAGATAGTAGAGGCCAATAGCCAAACCGCCCAGGAGGATGACGAAGAAAGAGCGCAGTGCGGACGCACTGAGGATAGCGTGGTGCATCGACGTGATAGCACCCGAGTAGGCCGTGGTGAATTCTGGTCCGCCAGCTTTGGTGAGATAGTCGAGAACCTGCTGGTCCTGACTGCTTATGCAGTTGCCCGCTAAACTCGGGAATAAAGTCAGCATGAGGCAGAGACCCGCCGTTAGGAGAGAGCTGACGATGAGACCAACTTTTTCTCTTCGGTTTGCCCAAAGCGAACGAGGTTCGCGGAGGATGCGCGCCAACGCCATAATAGCCAGAAGCGGCATTGTGAATTCTGCCACAACGAGCGCACTGGAAGGAGTGCGGAATTTGTTGTACATAGGCAGGTGGTCGATGCAGAAATTCGTGAACGCCGGACTGTTGTGACCCCACGCAAAGAGGAAGGAGAGCAGTGTGCCCCCGAGAAGCGCCCATTTGATTGGACCTTTGACAGAGAATAGGCCTAAGATGAAGAGGAAACAAACGAGTGCGCCCACATAGACAGGGCCAACCGTCATGGGTTGTTCGCCCCAGTATTGGATAAGTCCTGGAGGCGTAGCTTGCTGATTGCTCTGCTGGAGAGCTTGCTGTGTGGCTCCTGCGCATTGATAGAACTGATCGTAGCCTTCGAGGTCGGTAGCATCAGGGCGATCAAGGATGGAGGAAGAGCCGCCACCTTTGAAGTCGGGGATGAGCAGTGTGAGCGTTTCGTCAACGCCATAGCTCCATTGCGTGATATAGTCGCGATCGAGACCGCCATTGGTGTTCTGTGATTTCTCTTGCGGCAACGGGCTGAGTTCGGCCGCACCGCGGATAGAGGCCTTAGAATACTGCCAAGTGTGGTAAAGGTTGGGCAAGTTGGCAGCTATGCCGAGAAGTCCAGCCACGAGGATTACACCCGTAGCTTTGAGCCATGTTTTCGCCTCCTTCTTGCGCAGTGCGTCGATGCCGTAAGCCACGACGATGAAGAGCATAAGGAACACGAAGTAGTAGGACATCTGCACGTGGTTTGCCTGAATCTGGAAGGCGGTGAAAAGTGCTGTGACGACACCGCCCCAAAGATAGCGACCACGATAACACAGCACGAGACCAGCAATGGTGGGCGGGATGAACGTTAGCGTCATCACTTTCCAGATGTGGCCTGCTGCCATGATGATGAGGAAGTAGCTACTGAACGCCCAGAGAATTGCGCCCAATGCTGCAAGGTAAGGCTTGAAGTTGAACGCCCGCAGCAGGATGTAGAAACCTAAGAGGAAGAGGAACAGATAGCAGAGTGGGCCGCTCGTCCCTACGGCGTAAATCTTTTGGAAGAAGCCCAAGAAGGACGACGACTTGTAAGACGGTGCGATCTGGTAAGTAGGCATACCGCTGAATACGTTGTTGACCCAGCGTGTGGTTTCGCCCGTGCGCTGCGTGTATTCCATATTCTCGCGTCCTTGCCCAATGGAGGCCTGTGCGTCGTGGCCGCCAAGGACGAGTCCCTCGCTCAGCGGCGTGAAGAAATACGCCAGAGAGATGAGCAGGAACAAAACGACGGCGGCAGCATCGGGGAGATATTTTTTGAGAGTATTCATTCGTGTAAGGATATTAGTAACGATAATGTTCTGCCTTGTAAGGACCATCAACACTCACTCCGATGTAGTCGGCTTGAGCTTTGGTGAGGCGTGTGAGGTGGACGCCGATGCGTTCGAGATGGAGGCGTGCCACTTCCTCATCGAGCTGTTTCGGCAGGCGATAGACGCCCACTTCGTAGTGGTTCTTATAGAGCTCTATCTGCGCCAGTGTTTGGTTGGTGAAAGAGTTAGACATCACAAAGGAGGGATGCCCCGTTGCACATCCTAAATTGACCAAACGGCCATCGGCAAGCAGCGTGATGCGGTGTCCATCGGGGAAGAGGTAAGAGTCCACTTGCGGTTTGATATTTGTGACCTTGATACCAGGAAACTTTTTCAGCCCTGCCACTTGAATCTCTGAATCGAAATGGCCGATGTTGCAAACAATGGCTTGATCGGGCATCTGCTCCATGTGTTCAACGCAGATAACGTCGATATTGCCCGTAGTGGTGACAAAGATATTTCCCTTCGGAGCGGCCTCTTCCATCGTCATGACTTCATAACCTTCCATGGCGGCTTGCAGGGCGCAGATGGGGTCGATCTCAGTGACAATGACGTGAGCACCATAGGAGCGCATGCTTTGTGCACAGCCTTTGCCCACTTCGCCGTAGCCCGCCACAACAACGGTTTTTCCGGCTATCATCACATCCGTGGCGCGCTTGATGCCGTCAGCCAAACTCTCGCGGCAACCGTAGAGGTTGTCGAACTTCGACTTCGTGACGCTATCGTTGACATTGAAAGCAGGGAAGAGGAGTTCGCCACGCTCCATCATCTGGTAGAGGCGATGTACGCCCGTTGTTGTTTCCTCGCTCACACCCTTCATGTTTTTGGCGATGTTGCTAAAGAACTGTGGGCGCTCTTCGAGAACGCGGCGAATGATAAGCTTGAGTTCGGCTTCGTCCTCGCTCTCGCTAGGCGTGTCGAGCACGGTGATATCCTTTTCAGCTTGTACACCGAGGTGAATCATGAGTGTAGCGTCGCCACCATCGTCCACAATCAGGCACGGTGTATGTCCGTCGTCGAAATTTAAGGCTTGTAGTGTACACCACCAGTAGTCGGCCAGTGTTTCGCCTTTCCACGCAAAAACGCCCACGCCGTCTTGTGCAATGGCTGCCCCGGCATGATCCTGCGTAGAATAGATATTGCAAGAGCACCAACGCACTTCAGCTCCCAGTTCGAGGAGCGTCTCGATGAGCACCGCTGTTTGGATGGTCATGTGGAGTGAACCCATGATGCGTGCGCCCCGAAGCGGTTTCTCAGCTCCGTATTTCTCGCGCAACGCCATCAAGCCGGGCATCTCATGCTCCGCGATAGCAATTTCTTTGCGACCGAACTCGGCCTGAGACAAATCGGCTACCTTGTAGGGCAACCTACTGAAAAGTTCTTGTTGCATATTAAAATATAATCGATTATTGTGGTGCAAATGTAATAAGAATGCGCGAGAATGCAAAAGCGACAGCCGGCAGCTCGAAGGGGATATTTCCCTATAGCTGCCGGCTGGTTGTGGAGCTCTTTCCGTTGGGTGGAAAGAATGTTTAGTTGATGTGAAGCATCTCCATGAATCGTTTGACCACTTCGGGCTTTCCAGTGTGCTTCCCGTTGTCTTCCGAAATCTTGCACGTGTCGTTGTAGAACGGCCACGACTCGGTGATTTTCACCGCCACCAGTTTGATAACGATGTTCAGGTAGTCGACGCCCTCAAAGTCGTTGGTGAAATGCGTACCGATGCCAAAGCTCGGGATGCAGAGTTCTTTTGCGTATTGCTGGATTTCGATAGCGCGGTCGGTATCGAGCGCATTGCTAAAGATTACCTGCTTGCTGCGTGGATCGATGTTGAGGCTCTTGTATTTATTGACAATCAGCTGGAGCTGTTCGCGGTTGTCGCCACTGTCGATGCGTAAACCCTTGAAGAGGTTGGCGAAATCCTCGGAGAAGTTAAGGCTGAAGATATTCCAACCGAAAGAGTCGTAGAGGTACGTACCCAGTGCGCCGCGGAAGGTGTTGCGCCATGCTTCCATTGCCATGTGGTTGGCCATTTGGGGGCCGTACATGCCGCCGATAGCGCAAATAAACTCATGTGCCATTGTTCCCACCGGCACTAAGTCGTGCTTCATCGCCAGATACACATTGCTCGTCCCGACAAATCGACCTTCCCATTCTTTGGACGCATAGCAGTCTTTCATCGCCTCCACAGCCACATCCTGAGCTTGGAGGGAGGCTCGGCGGCGCGTGCCAAAATCGCTATAAACGCAGCCTGCTCCCAGTAGGCGTTCGGCTTTGGTATAACTGCGCTGGTAGTAGTCTTGATAATCGAAGCGACTGTCTTCACCTGTCACTATATAGTAGAGTTCGGAGATGATGGCAAGTATCTTCACCTCGAGGAGGATTGTGTCGGACCAGTCGCCCTCAAAATCCACGTGGAGGTGTCCCTCCTCGTCTTGCCACGCCTTCACCCATTCGCGGCGATAGCGGAAGCCGCGTAAATATTTGAAAAACCAATCGGGGATGTAGCTACAGCGGCGGCGCATAAATGTTTCCTCCTCATCGGTGAAAACAACGTTCTCGAGCATCGCCACCTGCTCGAGGAGCAAATCGGCAAAACCTGCTGGATAAATGGTGTCGTTGCGGTCAACAAAGGAGTACTTTACCTGAGCGCGAGGGAAGTTGTCGATAACGGCGCAACACATCGTGAGTTTATAGAGGTCGTCATCGGTGAAATGTTTGATGATTTGTCTCATAGCGAGATCTGCTTTTTGTGATTGTCTATGCGGGCAAAGTTAAGTAATTTTCCGTGCCCTGCCACTTCTGTGCTTGTTTATTTGGGCCAAAGCCTCGTATAGTACGAGAAAAAAGTAAAAAACAACAAAGCGGCCTGTTTCTCGAAAGAAGAAACAAGCCGCCATCAATATTTAGTTGTTGTGTGGTCAGAAAACCTATTAGAGCTGAGGACCAGCAGCTACGAGAGCCTTACCTGCCTCATTACCTTCGAACTTCTTGAAGTTCTTGATGAAGCGAGCAGCGAGGTCTTTAGCCTTCTCTTCCCACTGAGCTGCGTCAGCGTAAGTATCGCGAGGATCGAGGATGTGAGAATCAACACCTGCGAGCTCTGTTGGAACAACGAAGTTGAAGTAAGGAATAGTCTTCGTTGGAGCAGTCTCGATAGAGTGGTTCAGGATAGCGTCGATGATACCACGAGTGTCGCGGATAGAGATACGCTTGCCAGTACCATTCCAACCAGTGTTAACGAGGTAAGCCTTAGCACCTACGCGCTCCATCTTCTTAACGAGCTCTTCAGCATACTTCGTGGGGTGGAGTTCGAGGAACGCCTGGCCGAAGCAAGCAGAGAATGTAGGAGTCGGTTCAGTGATACCGCGTTCAGTACCTGCCAACTTAGCGGTGAAGCCAGAGAGGAAGTAGTACTGAGCCTGCTCGTTGTTCAGGATAGAAACGGGAGGAAGCACACCGAAGGCGTCAGCAGAGAGGAAGATAACCTGCTTTGCGTGAGGACCCTTGCTGATAGGCTTAACGATGTTGTTGATGTGGTAGATAGGATAGCTTACACGAGTGTTCTCAGTAATCTTCTTATCGGTGAAGTCGATCTTACCGTTAGCATCAACTGTTACGTTCTCGAGAAGAGCGTTACGCTTGATAGCACCGTAGATATCTGGTTCGCTTTCCTTGTCGAGGTTGATAACCTTAGCGTAGCAACCACCTTCGTAGTTGAACACGCCCTCATCGTCCCAACCGTGCTCGTCGTCACCGATGAGCTTACGCTTCGGATCGGTAGAGAGAGTTGTCTTACCCGTACCAGAGAGACCGAAGAAGATGGCTGTTTCCTTCTCGTCCATGCTTGTGTTAGCAGAGCAGTGCATAGAAGCGATGCCACGACGTGGGTTGAAGTAGTTCATCATAGAGAACATACCCTTCTTCATCTCACCACCGTACCAAGTGTTCAGGATAACCTGTTCCTTAGTTGTTACGTTGAATACAACTGCTGTTTCAGAGTTCAGACCGAGTTCCTTGTAGTTCTCAACCTTTGCCTTAGAAGCGTTGTATACGATGAAGTCCGGTTCGAAGCTTTCGAGTTCCTCTGCTGTCGGACGGATGAACATATTTGTTACGAAGTGTGCCTGCCAAGCCACCTCAACAATGAAGCGAACTGCAAGGCGAGTTGCTGCATTTGCACCGCAGAAACCATCAACAACGAAGAGACGCTTGTTAGAAAGCTCCTTCTTTGCGAGTTCCTTAACAACGTTCCAAGCTTCTTTGCTTGCTTTGTGGTTGTCGTTAGGGTACTCAGGAGTGTTCCACCACAGGGTGTCGTGAGAAGTCTCATCATCAACGATGAACTTATCCTTAGGAGAACGGCCAGTGTAAACGCCTGTCATTACATTTACAGCGCCGAGTTCTGTCTGATGACCTACTTCGAAGCCCTGGAGGCTTGCTTTCGTTTCCTCTTCAAACAACTGTTCGTAAGAAGGATTGTGAACGATTTCCGTTGTACCGGTAATACCGTACTTGGTCAAATCTAATGTTGCCATATTACAATATATGAATTTAAATTTATGAATTTTCTCTTTCAATATGGTGTGCTCGAACTAAATCTTAGTTCTTCACAGCGCAAAAATACTTATTTTTTCAATCAAACAAAAGTTTTAATGTGTTTAATGAACGCACAGCCTTTCCATTTAACAACATTTACCCATAATGCCTCTCTCCTCCCCAACTTTGATAGCCTTATGTTGCAATTCTCGTCACCCCCTCCTTCCTTTCCCATCATCAGCCCTTTTCCTAACATTTCTATATAAAATTCCCGTTTTTTTTGTCTTTTAAGCAGAAATAAGTACTTTTGCCCAATTTGAAAAATTTCTAACACCGCATGAAGGTTATCAATCTGGGAGCAACAAGCTCCGTGATAAATTGCTACATGGCCCAGTTGCGCGACGTCACCGTGCAGGGCAATCGCACTCTTTTCCGTAATAATTTGGAACGCATAGGCCACGCCATGGCTTATGAAGTGAGTAGAACACTGAACTTTTCTCCAAAGACTATCCAAACGCCGCTCGGCGTGAAAGAGGTGGAAACCTATGACGACCACATTGTTGTCGGCACAGTGCTCCGCGCAGGCTTAGCCTTCCACGAGGGCTTCATCGATGTCTTCGACCAAGCCGACTCCGCTTTCGTTGCAGCTTATCGCGAAGAGGGAAAAAAGGAGAATCTCAAGATTCATCTCGAATACCTCGCCGCACCACAGCTCGATGGCTCTACTTTCCTCATGGTCGACCCCATGTTGGCAACGGGCGGAAGTCTCGAACTCGCCTACAAGGCATTCCTCAACAACGGCACGCCTAAGAAGCTCCACATCTGTGTAGTCATTGCTGCCGAAGAGGGTATCGCACACCTCCAAAAGTGCTTCCCCTCCGACGACGTAACTCTCTGGACGGCCGCCATCGACCCCTGCCTCAACGACGACGCCTATATCGTCCCCGGTCTCGGCGATGCAGGCGACCTCAGTTTTGGTCCAAAACTCAGCTCGAAGTAAAACCGGCTACACGCCTTTTTGACCAACCAGCATCAAGCAGTTCTGCTCATCCTTCGAGCAGAACTGCTTTTCCTATAGGTCAGAACAGCGGCTACACCCAGCCCATCTCCCCCTTTCTTTCTCTTTCCAGAGTTTTCCCAAATAGCTTCTGAAGCTTCATCCCATAAGATTCTCCGCTCACGCGCTTATCGCGTTCGCCAACACCCTTATTGCGTTTGAGAATAGAATAATCCTATCCGCTCACATCCTTATCGCATTCGCCAACACCCTTATTGCGTTTGAGAATAGAATAATCCTATCCGCTCACATCCTTATCGCGTTCGCCAACGCCCTTATTACGTTTGAGAATGCAATAATCCTATCCGCTCACATCCTTATCGCGTTCGCCAACGCCCTTATTGCGTTTGAGAATGCAATAAGCCTATCCGCTCACATCCTTATTGCGTTTGAGAATACAATAATCCTATCCGCTCACATCCTTATCGCATTCGCCAATGCCCTTATTGCATTTGAGAATCTCTTAGGCCTTTTCGCTCGCGCCCTTATTCTATCCGCTCGCCCGCTTATAGCATTCACTCTCCCCAGCGACACAGCGTACTCACCCACTGTCCCCGGCGGGGACACCCCATGCTTAACCGCGGGTGATGCCCGAAGGGTGAACCCGTGGACAGACGACAGTCCTACCCTCCGACGCCGGCGGCGTCGCACAGCAGCCTCACTTCTGCACGTCAGAGTTACCCCTCCACGCTTTCAGTGCGACGCCGCCGGCGTCGGAGTGTCCTTTGTCCACTTCCCCCACGGGTTCCCCCTCGCTTTGGCTCGGGTATCACCCGCGGTTACGCATGGTGCGCCTCCGCCGGAGGCGGCTCTGTGTAGATGCGGATGCGGAGGAGGTGCAGTGGGTGAGAGTATCCACACAAGCATACATACCATAGAGAAGTGACGATCGGCGAAGTAGAGAACGAGAGTATCCGCAAGAGCATAGACGATATGCAGGGATGGAATTGAGCTGAGTATCCCTCGTGCTCACCCACTGTCCCCGGCGGGGACACCCTATGCTTAACCGCGGGTGATGCCCGAAGGGTGAACCCGTGGACAGACGACAGCACAAACCTCCGACACCGGCGGTGTCGCACAGCAGCCCCGCTTCTGCACGTCTGAGTTACTCCTCTACGCTTTCAGTGCGACGCCGCCGGCGTCGGGATCAGAGTAGTCTGCTTGTCCACGGGTTCCCCCTCGCTTTGCTCGGGTATCACCCGCGGTTACGCATGGTGCGCCTCCGCCGGAGGCGTTACTCTGTGTGGATGCGGAGGAGGTGCAGTGGGTGAGGGTATCCACAAAAGCATACATACTATAGAGAAGTGACGATCGGCGAAGTAGAGAACGAGAGTATCCACAAGAGCATAGATGATATGCAGGGATGGAATTGAGCTGAGTATCCCTCGTACTCACCCGCTGTTCTCGGCGGGGACACCCCATGCTTAACCGCGGGTGATGCCCGAAGGGCGAACCCGTGGACAGATGACAGCACAATTCTCCGACGCCGGCGGCGTCGCACAGCAGCTCACTTCTGCACGTCAGAGTTACCCCTCCACGCTTTCAGTGCGACGCCGCCGGAGGCGGTTTCCTCTATCCTCTTCTCCGCGAGCTTTCGTCTTTGCTCTGCAGCGTGAGTCTCTTCTCGTGTGCTGGGTATGAAGCCTTTCACAAATAAAAAAACTCCCGATGGCGTGGGCTATCGGGAGGTATATTTTTAAGAGACGCGGAGTCTCCTTGCTTGCTATTATTTTAGTGGCGTTCGCGGCGAACGGAGAAGGTGGCGTTGCCAGTGGACGGACCTGCTGTGCGGCGCGGGGTGCGGCGGCTCACGTTGGAGCTGCGGTGGCTGGTGCCAGAAGAGCTGCGAGAGAGAAGGCCGCGGCGGCCAGATGTTGGCTTTGTGGCTTCGGTGGCGAGGGAGTCAGTTTGGGTAGTGTCTTGCTTCACGCTGTCGCCAGCCCATACATGGTTGTGGAAAGCCGTGAGTTCCTGCTCGATTTTGTTCTGAGCAGCTTTCAGAGCGGTATCCGTGCGGGCTGTTTCGGCCAAAAGTCGGTCTTGAAGATTCACCACTTTATAGATGTCGCCCGCATAGCGGTTCATCGTGAAATAGTCGTCGGCGGAAATGGTGGAGGCATTGTTCAGCGAACTCTCCATGAGCATCAGTTTGCCCAAATAAGGGGCTGCATCGCTGTATTTCACCCAGAAAAGTGGATATTCCGTTTCCTCGCCGCCGAAGTCAGCATCGCCACGCACGAGGACAGGGCAAAGCGCTGTCACTTGCGTGTGGAAAGTGGCGGTGTGTTGGTCGTAGTAGACGCTCTCCTTGATGTAGTAGCGTGTCACATCGGTTAGCGAGAGATCGGCATCGTCCACGCGCATCCGTCCATCCGTCACGGTATAGTATATGGAGTGATCGTCCATAATTTTCTTTGCCGAGATGGCGTTGGAACGGCTGAAGTCCTCATTTCCCGTTGCTACGTTGTAAGCATAAGCCGTCACTTGTTGGCGCAAAATGAGCTTCATCAGATACGTGAAGAGATTGACGCGTCCTTCCTGCGGCGTGATGGGATAGTAGAGCGAAGCGTTTCTGTCCTGCTTGAGGTTGAGGCGGCGATAGATGTCGCGGCGCCAACTAACGTCGGTGGGCATTTCAGCAGCCACGGGGAAGTCGCGATAGGACACGCCGCGCGGAGCGTTCTGGGTGCGCTGTTGCTGCTGGGCGGCTGCTTCAGCCTGACGCTTGGGAGGCTGAGCGGAGGCAGTGAGCCCCATCAGGACGGCGATGAACAATATGATTCGTTTCATATACTTATGTTTTCGGAGAGTTAGTTGATGATGACTTCCAGTGCTTGCGGAAGTGTGCGCGTGGTGCCATCGGGGCCGGTAGCAACCACGCCGCGAATGTAGAAGCGACTGCCGTTGCGCAACTGGCGCATGAGTTCACGCTGATTCTCGGAGAAGCGTGAGTCTGCGGAGCGTTCTACGCGAAGTTCGCCCATACGGCCTGCGAAGACGCATTCGAAGCTCTGCACGCGGAATTCGATATCGAGCAGTCCATCGTCGATAGCTGCATTGAGGCCTCCAGCGTTGAGGATGGCGCCTTTCGTAAGGCGACCGCCTTTGAAGCGGGTGTCGCCCAAGGCGAGATAGGCGGTGGGGTCGGGTAGGCGGCGCACTTTGAAGGTGTAAGAACCCATGGTGGTTTGCTTGCCGTTGACCTCGCCCGTCACAGTGAAGGTGACGTCCTGTCCCACAGCGGCGGGGCGTGCTATGTACTTGCCCTTGCCTTGTGCCGTGAGGCTACCGCCCTTCATGCTCAAGTGGACCTTGTCGCTACTAATGCCGCTGGCACTTACGCTAACGGGGTTGTTGAATCCGGCGTAGAGCACGTTCATCAAGTCGGCCGCTACGGTGGCTCCGGAGGGGGGCGCAATGACGTTGTACTTCTGGGTGAAGTTGCGGCGTATGATGTCGCCCGCGGCATTGGGCATGAGGATGTAGCCGGAGAAGCTATACTCGCCGGGTGCTCCAGCGGTGAAGCTATAAGAGCCAGACGAACTTATCTGTCGGCCGTTGACGAAAATCTGCGGGCGTTGTGTCGTATCGACAGCAGCCATGAAAATTTTGCTATTGAAGACTTCACCAGGCATGAGCGTGGTGCGCTCTGCTGCTACATAAGCGTTGAGTTCGTTTACACGAATGTCTTTGAGGTCGATATTGGCGCGGAGCGTGTGGAGCACTTGATTCTCGGCTTTACGAATATCGCTCTGGAGCTTTGAGAGCATCGTGATGGCGGCCACAGCGGGCATATCCTCGAACATATACTGCTGCCAGTTCTTGCCCAATAGCGTGTTGTCGTTTTTGGGTACCGCGGTGCTGAGGTCGGAGGCGATGATGGCACGTTGGCGCTGGTCGGTGATGAATTGTAGGATGAAGTCGCGGTAGGCATTGATGCCCTCGAAAAGTTGCTTACCTTTCCCATTGACAGGCGCAAGCATAACGCGGCTGGCAGCCTCCAAGTCCTCTTGGTTTCTAAGGGCGTCGGGCTTTCCTTCCGCTCCGTCGGCTTCTCGGGCGATGGCCCATTTCATTTTTTCGGTGAAGTTGTAGAGTCCATCAGACATCTTGCGCACGCTGAGTGCTTTGTCGTACCAGGGCTTAATCTTCTCGGGGTTGAGCTTCATCTGAGCGGCGAAGTCGTCGTATATGTCGCGGTTTTCCTTGTCGGCGTTGGTTGTGGTGCGCTGCAGGCTGTCGCCTACGAGGCGGAAACCTTTGAGCACGTCGGAGGAGACATTCAATGCGAGCATGGCCAAGAGGAGGACATACATCAGGTTGATCATCTTCTGACGTGGGGAAACCGGTCTTTTTTTGATAGTGCTGGACATTATAATAATGTGCTAATGCGGAGCGGCTAATGCCGCTTTTTTTAATGTGCTAATGAGGGAATGTGCTAATGAGGAGCAGCGAGGGCCGCTTTTTAATGTGCTAATGCAGAGTGAGAATATGCTAATGTGCTAATGGGGGAATGCTCTCATGCAAATTATTACTGCGGGGCTTGGTCTACACTGCCTCCGTTACGCACAACGTTGACGGTGAGGGCGTCAATCATGCGACCATACACTTGGTTGAGGCGTTGAATTTGCTCCGCCAAGATTTTGGTTTGATTGTTGATGTCGTCAATCGTGCCCACTTGCAGAGAGATGCTCTTGAGGTGTAGCTCATAAACCTTGTTGATGCCCGTAAGGGTGCGGTTGAGGTTCTCCATCTCTTCGCTGTCGCGGGTGAGTTTGAGATTCTGTTCGTCCACTCTCGCCAATGTTTCGTTGAGCGTGTTGAGTTTGTCGATATACACTTTGGTGGCTTCCTCCATTTCGGGAGAGAGCACAGCTTGCGCGCGGTGGAGCAATTCATCATTGGCCAAACGGATGATGCTTGCCAACTGTTCTGCATCTGCATCGTGCGGAATGCTAATGCCTTCGGCGGGAGCATTGCCAGCTTGCGACTGAGTGGCCACAGCTACTTGCTGAACTGGAGCACTTGCGGGCTGAGCAAAAGCTGCTGCAGGCTGATAGGCGGTTGCTGGTTGCACTGTTGCCGGAGTAATGGTTTCTGTTGAAGTGGAGGTTTCGGGAGCCTCTTCCTCCTCTTCGTCCTCATTCATCCGTGCTTCAATCTCTTCGTCGGTGAGGTAGTTCTTGGGGAGTTCTTTACCAATCTCTTGTTTGTCGAAAGGACGGTCGAAGGCGCTCAAGAAGAACACGACGACTTCTGTGCCCATACCGACGAACAACATCATGTTGCCGCCCGGAAGGTGGGTCAGTTTGAAGAGCGCACCAAGGATAACGATGGAAGCGCCCCAGCTATATGCGTAGTTGAGAAATGTCTGACCGGGAACACTGTCCATCCAGTGTTGCAGGCGGATGATGAAATTTATTTTAGACATTGTTTTGCTGTGCTAAATTATCGTATGTGTAGGTAGATGGTAGGAGATCACCACCTTAGTTTTTCTTTCCAACTCGGGGAAGTTTACCCGTGCGAGTGCCTGCCAAACTGCGAACGCAGCGGAAGCCTATGAAGGAGCGCGGGTGGTTCTGATATTCGTAGGTGCGCCATGCGGAGCGAATCAGGCTCAAGGGGTCTTTCCACGAACCGCCACGAACGCTCTTGCGCTTAAGGGCGTAGGGGTCTTCCTTTGCGGCATTGTAAGACAGCTCAGGGTTGATGTCGGCCATGGCTTTTACGCCCGCACTGGTGTAGGTTGTGCTTGTCCATTCGGCCACATTGCCCGCCATGTCGAACAAGCCGTTGGAGTTGGCGCCATAAGTGCCCACCTGGCTTGTCACGAGATTACCATCATCGGTATAGTCTCCCTCATCAGGTTTAAAGTTGGCGTAGTAGCAACCTTTCTTGTTTGTTTTTGTATTGTTATCGTCTTCGGCTGGCGTCCAAGGGAAAGGATTCTGTTCCTTACCGCGTGCAGCATATTCCCATTCGATTTCGGTCGGCAGACGATAGCGCTGAATGTAGCGTGCCTGAGGGCCAAGACCTTTGAGGAGATACTGCGTGCGCCAAGCACAGAACGCATTGGCTTGTTCCCACGTCACACCAACAACAGGGTAGTCGTTGTAGGCCGGTGAGGACCAATAGTTCTTCATGTAAATCTCATTGTTGGCGTTCGTAAAGTCGTTCACCCAGCAAGTTGTGTCGGGATATACATTCACTATATAAGTGTTGAGGAAGTCCCACGGGCCACTCAACGGGCGCTCGATGGTTTCGCGCACAATTTTTCCGTTCTCGTCCACATAGGCCGTGTCCTTGCTGATCATTACTACCTCGTCTGGGTCAACGGTGTGGTCGGTGTTCAGATCGCGTTCTTCGGGGTTGAGGCGGTACTTGCGGAGTGCTGCCTTTTCGTAGTCGTAGATTTCATAGCGGTAGTTGAGCTGTCGGAAGTCGATCATCTTCGTCCCATCAATGGGGTTGGTGAGATAAAGACTCTCGTAAGCTCGCTGCTGGTCTTCGTCCATCTTTTTGGGTAGAGCTTTTGCCCAGTTGAGATGAGGCTTCACAGGATCGCCATTCTTGTTCTCTGTGATTTTATAGGAGTCGTCACCACCAAAGGAGGGATCAGCGAGGCGTTCACGAAAGATAGAATCGCGCACCCATGTCACAAACTGACGGTACATGGAGTTGGTCACTTCCGTTTGGTCCATCCAGAAGCCGTCAACAGAGATGTCGCGCGCTGGAATCTCTTTGCCCCAGAGCGTATCGTTTTTTTCGATACCCGTACGCAGGTGGCCGCGCTTAATCTCTACCATGCCGTAGGGAGTGGGCTCACTCACGGTTGTGCCGCGTGAACTTGTTACTTCTCCGCCGCTATTCATGGCTCTGTTGCTGCCGAAACAGGAAACCAGCGTCATGGCAACGCAGGCGGAAGCGAGTATTGTAAAAAGTTTTTGTATCATGTTTGTTTTCTATATTCTTAAAGTAGTCTACAAATAGCGAACACTTCTGTGTAGGTTCTTACCACGTTTCTGCAAATTGAGCGGCATGCGGTAGCTGATGAGTAGCCCGTGATTACCTGCGCCAAGTCCTATTCCTGAGGTGTTGGCTTCGTAAGCGTAGCTGATGTCGATACCGTGGAACGTTCCGCCTATGAAGAGCGTGGCGCTGTGCTGCGGAGCATAGGTGGCACCCGCGTAGAGGCGTTTGTTCTCATGTGTGTAGACGAGGCGACCCGTGAAATCAGCACGAAAATCCGTTCCATCGTAGCGCATCATTACCGAAGGCACTATTGTTAGTAACGGACTGCGCGTTTTTATATTGTATCCAGCCGTGAAATTATAGAGCGGTTTGTAGGTGATCTGGTTGCGCTCCCCCAAGAGAACGGTAGGAGCGGTGAGGTGCTGCACACCTATTCCGGCATACCATTGTTTGCGGTGGAAGAAGAGACCTGCTGAGGCGTCGAGTTTCGAACCTGTCACGTCAGACGTGGGGATTGCTGGGTCGGAGCCAGCACCATCGGCCAGGTCCGCCTTACTTCCTTTGAAACTCTCTGCGAGCATATCAGCTTCTGCGCCGAGGCTCATCACGCCACCAAAGAGGCGGAAGTGATAGCTATATTGGAGTGCAAACCGTTTGTGGCTGAACAAACCGATTTCATCGTTCTGGAATGTTGCGCCTACACCGTGGCGCGTTCTCCCTATCTGAAAAGCCATGTCAGCTCCTGCATACATCGTACCGCCTGCATCATCGTAGCCCATAGGGTGGGTCATATAAGCCGCGTTGATAGAGAGCTGGTCCGAGCGGCCTGCTGCAGCGGGATTGAACTGCGGCTCCATGTCCCAATAGTGGCTGAAAGCTGGTTCCTGCTGGGCATAAACTGAAGTGCCACACAGCAAGAGCAATGCGGCGAGCAGGAAACGTATGTGAGTCGTTGACGTCATATTTTATTATCAGAACGTAAAAAAACGGTCTTTATTGTATATGTATCGTTTTGTTGCTTTGGTGCGGGGAAGAGCGAGTGGTGCGGAATGCGAAGCTCAAGAAGCTTTTGCCACTGTCCGATAGAGGTATTTTGAAAAGGCAAGGCAACGACGGTAAGTTTCCGCCATTGCCTTGCGATTCGGCAGGAGGCACAACTGCGCCAGTCCTTTTAATATTCGTCCTCGTTGAAGAGGAACAAGGCATATAAGTCTTAGGTAATAATGTAGTTGTGTCAGCCTTTTCGCTCATTTTATTTCGTGGTGAAATACCATAAATGGGCAAGTGGTTCATACAAACAACTCTGTCATGCGAAAGAAGTTTCCATAATGCGAATATTGAGACACTTCTCTATCTCCGCTATACTCTTGAATGAGAAGTTTGTGTGACCAGACAATATCTTGCTGACATACTGCGGAGAACAACCAAGGCGTGATGCGATGTCTGCACGTGAGAGTTTGTGTTCCTGCATATAATCAATAATCTTCATGGCGATGCCTTGCGACCATTTAAGCCACACTTCATTCTCTTGCCTCCACTTTGCTTCCTCTGCAAATGTGGAAGGTTCGCTACTAAGATTTTTCTCAAGAAATTTTAATGTTTTCTCTTTCATAATCAATCCTCCTCATAACAATCTATGAAACTATCTTTATCAAAGACTCCTTTCTGCTGCAAATAGTTTCGGCAAGCATTGAGCTTGTCTAATTCTATTTGAGTATGTTCTCTGTCTTGCATTTTTGCAGTGAGTTTTATGGCTCCACCTGTTATAATGTAGACATTTGGTTCTATTCTTATGGCATATATCCGAAGCCAACTTGCATGTCGTTCTCTGTCCCAATGGCGCGCTTTCTCACGCGTCAATTCATGAATTCTGTTATCTGTCAGACTTAATGGATGGAAAAGTTCGTCCAACTGTTCGGTGTATGGAAAGTCTAAGATTAGGCGTTCGAGGACTCTTGCATCTTCCATCGTGTCTTTAATAGCATCACTTATTTTCTCAACATGGAAGAATCCTTGTAGATCGTCTATATGGGCAAGAAAGAAATCAAGCAAATAATTGGCATTGCTCCACTTACGGAAAAGTATCGTTAGCTCGTCCGCTTCTTTTGCTTCATCTCTGACAGCCCAAAGATGATTGTAGCCTGCTATAGCTCTTACAAATTTCATCTATAATATGTTTCCTGGTGCAAATATAGATATTTAGGATGAAATATGCAACTTATAAGTTGCATACCGTGCTCTGTAAAAACTTTTTTGGCCTAAAAAAAGCGAAGCAGGAATCTTGCTGTGAAATTCCTGCTCCGCTTTGTGTTCAACGATTTAAGCTGAGATGCTCAGCTCATAGGTCATTAATATTCGTCCTCGTTGAAGAGGAAGTCCTCTTTTGTAGGGTAGTCGGGCCATACGTCCTCGATGGTTTCGTAGACCTCGCCTTCATCTTCCAATTCTTGGAGATTCTCGACAACCTCCATAGGTGCGCCCGAGCGCATAGCATAGTCGATCAATTCGTCCTTTGTTGCAGGCCATGGAGCATCCTCCAATTTTGAAGCCAATTCAAGCGTCCAGTACATAATCTATGTATGTTTTTAATGTGTTATTTATTTTTCCCGTATTTTACGGCGTGCAAAAATAGACTTTTTCTAAGATAAAGAAACAATATCTTATAATTTTATTTCCTCCGAACCCATAAATTTATTTAAATATCTGGCAAATAGGAAGAAAAAGTCGGACAACCGATTGATATATACCATTGTTTCGTGTGGCAGAGCCTCTTCGCCCAGTCGCCAGATGGCACGTTCGGCACGGCGGCATACGGTGCGGCAAACGTCGGCTTGGGCAGCGGGCATCGTTCCGCCCGGCAGGACGAAACCACAGAAGCGGCCTTCCGATGTGTCCACGCTGTCGATGAGTTGTTCCATGGCTTCAATGGTTTCGGCCGTGGGCAATCCCTTCGGCTCTTTGAGGAGCGCCAGTGCACCATTGATAGCAAAGATGCGGCGCTGAATATTGTAGAGATTTTCCCGTAGTTCCTCGGGACACATAGCCGCCAGGAGTCCGATGTGGGAACAAAGCTCGTCGAGCGTTCCGTAGGCTTCTACGCGGTCGTCACATTTCTTCACGCGGTGGCCATTGGCCAAGGACGTCATGCCCTTATCGCCGCTGCGGGTGTATATCTTCATATTGTACTAATAATTTATGGTGTAATCTTGTTTGTTCAGTCGTGCCTCAAAATAGGCCAACCCTAACCAGTAGAGATCGAAGGTGACGCGTACAGCTTCCGTTTTCTTCCATTCGCGCCAAGCTTGTAGTGTTGAGCGCGAACGGTGTATGCCATAGACAATGAAGAGTGCGTGCGAACCAGCGTAGGGGAGAAGTGCATCAAGTAGGGGGGCTATGGGTTCGGAGGTATTCAGAAAGAGGAAGTCGATATGCCCCATCTTGCTTGCTTGTTGCACCGCTTCCTCGGTGGTGGCTGCGCTGTAGCAAGTACATTTCTGACCAGCCGCAGCCACATACAGCTGTTCATCGGCCGTATCGGGCCCAACAAATAAGGCCGTGCGCGGTTGGCTATCATTGGCCAAACGGAAGAGTAAGCGGTCGTCACGTTCAGGAAGTGCTTGTCCTTTTCGTTCCTGGTGCAGCCGCTCATAGGCGTAGTAGCGCCCGCGCTGATAAATTACTCCTTTCACCAGTTGGAAAGCAAAAGGAGAATGGATGTTGTAGCCCCGCCGCTGACGAATGCGCCAACACCACACACCGATGCGCTGTAGATAATAAATGAACCGTTGCATATAGCGCGAAGGTAAGCAATTCAAATCACATTCCTTTCCTTTCGCTCCGGAAATACATTTATATATAGGAATAGATCTTTTATTCCTAACGAAGTTTTTCTCCCTCCTTTTTACTCGTTTTTATCTTAAAATCTTAGAAAATAGCTCTTTACTTCTAAAATAAACTTAAATAATCATGTTTTTCTTTGAGAAAGTTTGGAGAGTAATAAGAAATCCGTATCTTTGCAACGTGTTTTTCATAGTATTAGATTTAAGGTTAACAAGGTTGGGATACAGTGGTATCCCTTTTTTTATGTCTATACTTCACAACAAATAGGTCGGACGCTTCGAGGAATTACTGAAAGGTAAGCGCATCTCGTTTCGTCCGATTTTCTTTATTAGCGTGCCTCTTCTGTTTTGAAGGGGAAACTCGTGGAAGAGGTTTTTTGCTGATAATATAGAAACTCTCTTATGAGGCGTACAAAAAGAGCCGACTGACACGTAAATTGTGCCAGTCGGCTTTCTTTGTAGAGCGCTCATTATTTGGGAGATACTGATGTATCCCATCAATGAGGGAATAGATTTTTTAATTCACAGCCACTTTCTTGCCGTTTAAGATGTAGAGCCCATGCGTGGGGTGCTGAACGCGACGGCCTTGCAGGTCGTAGATGCGATTTTGCTCGTCCTTAGAAATGTTGGGCGTTGTGATAGCCGTGATAGTGCGTGGACTGGGATAGATGCACCAAAAAGAAGCTTGGTCCTGTTTGTTGAAAGGGCGAACCTTGTCGCTGGTGGAATTGTTGAGCGTGGCGTAGGAAGCCGAAGTGGGTTGGGTGCAAGTGAGCAAGCTCCACCCTTCTGAGTTGGATACCACGCTAAAGGCGATGGCTTCACTGGCTTTCACTGCGGGCACTGGGCGGGTACTATAAGATGTCTTACCCGCATAAAGACCTGTGTTGACGTGATGGAGCAAGTAGTTTCCATTACTATCCTTTTCAAAGGTGAAAACCTGTGCCGAATCGTTTTCCACGCTGTAGAGCGAACCTTGTGTGGCATTGGCGGAAAGGAAATGAGTAGGGTTCACTTTGTTGTACACCATGTACTGACGCCCGGGTTCGATGGTGACGCGCTCCAGCGTAGGTACAGCGGCCATCACCGCCCACATATTGGCTTCGGTCTTTTGTGCGTTGAAAGCATCGAGCAAGGGGCGGAGCGCCGCATCCGATTTGTACATTCCCACAGCCTTTCCCGTTTTGATTCCAGCAAGGCGCTGTTGCAGGGCATCGTTGAGATATGCGTCGCGAGGGGAGGTAGCATCGAGGGTATACTTGCCACCTGTGATAGAATCAAGGCTGAAGCTCTTGAACACTATGTTGTAACCGTCGTTGTAGGCCACATCCTCGAAGAGCAAGCCGATACTATCGTTTTGCATAAGAATCATCGTGGAGTAGCAAGATGAATTTTTCGTCACTTGCAAACCTTTCACCCAGTTGGCAGCCATCTTTTCACCGCTATTATAATCGGAGTAAGCAGCCAGTTCTTTGTAGAAGAAACCCACCTTTTCGCGCACGTTGCTCAGTGGCACTGTTTGCAGCGCCACAAAGAGCTGTTTGCCATCGGCCTTGCGACGAGCGGGAAGCACGAGTACTTCGCCGTTGCAAGCGTTCACTTGGCCGCCCGTCATGTTGGCAGGCATCGTACTCTTGTCCCATGTGCCAGCAGCTGTGATGGGATCGGAATACGTGTAGATATTGAACTGTCGACCGCCACCCTGGTTGCGGCAACTCAGCAGTACTGTGCCGTCGGGAAGTTCTTCCACTTTCGATTCATCGGCAGCATCGGAGGGGATAACGCCAGCGCCGCCCAGCACCTTCCAATTACGCCCGAAGTCGTCGGAATAGATGACATAAGTGGCAAACTTATTCACTGTCGTCGTGCGCAAAGGATGGGCAATGTAGATACGGTAGAAGTCGCCCACTTTGATAGAGCGGCTCTGCATGATCTTACCACTTGTCAGGAAGATTCCCGCCACCTGTGCGTTGCCAGGAAGCGTACCATCATAGAGACCATAAATCTGTTCGGTTTGGTCAGTACCCTGATCCCAGGTACGTCCGCCGTCGGTGCTGCGGAAGAAGGCGCAACGCTGCGGATTATTACGCGTTGAACTGAAATAACCCACTTTGCCACTCACACACTGCATCAGGACATTGTCGCTCGTACGGTCGGCTACGATGCTTGGGTCGCCAAAGGCTGTGCGCCAAACTTGGCTGGCGTGCTCATCGCCGCGTGCCACGACAACTGTATCGCTCCATGTGTGGCCATTATCCGTGCTCACTTTCATCACGTTGTCGATGCGGTAGAGTCCGTTGCGGTTGTTGTAGCCAATATCCGTTTTACTGATACGATAGTCGCAGTCGGCCAGCAGTCGGCCGTCGTGCGTCTGTGTCAAAGCGGGGATACGATAAGGCACTTTGCTCGTGGCGTTATCAAAGACAATGACGGTGTGGGCATTGTCCACCTCGTCGGCCTGACGAACAAAGACGCGGAAGTTCTTCACCTGTCCGTTGCCGGCTACGGTGAAAGTTGTAGAAGCCTTACCAACGCTGCTCACTTCGAAGTGGCCGCTCTGCTGCGTAACCTTTCCGTCGGCAGTTGTGATAGCGGTGAGCGTAGAGGGATAGTCGAAGCTATAGCCGTCGATAACGTAACCCATCGTTGGTGTGGAGAGGGTGTACGTTCCCGATATGGCATCGGTGAGCAGGAAGCTCTTGCCGTCGGCTGAGGGCTGGAAACTGGTGTTCATGGTGGACAATCTCAATGCCGCCGGAGCAGTGAGCGTAGAGTTCCATAAAGAAGTTTCCGCCGGCGTATTAGCGGCGTTTTTGAACTCTCCATACGCCGTGCCCACTTCAAAGTCGACCGCTACAGGCGTGAAAACAACAGTCGAACCGCGATCCTTGCCGCCCGTCCAAAACGCCATCTTGTTGTCGCGGTTGTTAACGCCGTAGTTCGTTCCATTTTGGCAAAGATAGAACGCGGCCGTACCCGCAATGTCTTTAGAGGATTCCAGTTTCCAAAGACTCTCGTAGGTTGTTGTGTTGAGGCCGTCGAGGGGCAAAACCACGGGATAGGCCGTGCCGCCAGTTGTTCCGCTCATTTCGCGCGGCGAAACAAGAATCTTGTTGGCAGCAGCTGCGCGATTGTGGAGCCGATAGCCCGCTGTGTTGTTGCCAACGAGACACCAAAGGGCTTCGGGCACGGCGTTGGTGAAACTGCGCGCCAGCGAGAAGGGTTGGTTGTCGGCCGTATAAACCAGCGGGAAAGTGCTGGTGCCTTGACCTTGCCCCACGGCCACTGTGTACCAAACCGTGTTGGCAGCAAAGCGGCCGTTGGCGGTGGTAGTGGTGCGGAGGCGTTCGAGGGCTGAAGCCGTCTTTTTGATGGTTACAATGAAGTTCGTGGGTACGGCGTTGGCTTTTGCAGCAGTGCTGGAAACGGAGAAACGCGTTGTGTTCTCCTCCAAGCCTGTCACGCTCACCGTTGCAGCAGCATCGCTGGCAGAGCAGGTGACAGCCGCGCCGCCTTTCTCTGGCGTGATGGTCACCGTGGCACGTGTTGTGGAGGTCGATGAACCTTCAAAACCTGTATAGTTGAACGAATAGCCCGTGATGGCATAACCGTCCGGAACGCTGAGAGAAAAGGTGGTTTTGTAGAGATGGTAGGTGCCGTTGGCGTCCACCCACATATCGTTGTTGGCAGTCTCGAGTGTGAGCTGCGGGGTGGTTTCGGTAGAGCTCCACTTGTACTTGTACGCACTGGTGGTGCTGTTTTGCTTATTAACGAAACTACCCGTTGCTGTGGACACCGTACGCGTCCACGTGGTTGGAGCTTGTGCCTGAACAGGGCTCGCGCACAAACTCGCCAATCCCATAAGGGCCAGTGTAAACAAATGCTTCATAGATAGTAAATTGAATAGATATGAGTGATGATTGCAAATATAATGGTTTCTCTTTATTTCTGTTTGGTTGGCAAAGAGAAAAATAGGCCACGCGAAAAAGTGGCGGAGCGCAGCACGAAGAGTGGGACGCGCAAAGGCAGTTCGTTGAGGTGAGAGAGAGGATGCAAAAGAGCCGGAAAGAAAGCTTTATTGTTGTCAATGAAATTCTTATTTTACGCCCCCGAGAATAAAAGAAAATCCAACGCGAAATAAGACGTTCGATTCGCTTCGCTCTCTTGAATGGCAATGAAATAAGGCTGTGCGTCAGCAGCATAAGGCTGTCAGCCAGCGCGCTTATTGTGTCAGCTGACAGCCTTATTCTGTCGGCCAGTATCCTTATTGTACTGACAACAGAGAGCGGATGGAAATACACATAAAAGCACAACTCCCAGCCCACGCAATAAGGAAACGGAGTGACGCAGCAGAGCGACGCACCACTCCGAAGACTATTTTCTCCCACATCCTTGTTCTACGGCCCATTTTCTTGTTCCCGTTGCGCCAAAGGCTTTGTTAAGAAAAAGGGCAGTTTTGAGGAACGAATGATGACGTGGCGTGCCTCGTTCCGTCCAATAGGTTTACCTCTCTCGCTAATAAGAACCTCTGTTCTCGCTTTTGAGAGCTTTTTCAGCAGCATAATGTTGTAGGTCTTTGTCTTAGATTTATTATTCTTTTTATTTATTGCTGGAATTTACAAAATATTGTAACTTTGCGGCATATTAAAAATGCCCCCTCATTTATAAGGGGACGGAAAAGTCAAGATAGCTCAATCATAAAACATTACATAATTTAATTTTCAAAACTCTATGTGGTTAACAACTTCATCCGTAGGACGGAAAGTTATCATGTCGGTAACCGGCATTGCTCTCGTTCTGTTCCTCACCTTCCATGCTTGCATGAATGTTGTGGCGCTTTTCTCCGGAGATGCTTACAACATGATTTGCGAGTTTCTTGGATCTAATTGGTATGCCGTTGCAGGAACGGTAGTTTTGGTGGGCCTCATCGCTCTCCATTTCATTTATGCCACTATCTTGACACTGCAGAATCTCAAAGCGCGCGGTAATAACCGCTATGCAGTGGTGGAGACTCCAGCAAAGGTGGAATGGGCCAGCCAGAACATGTTCGTGCTCGGTCTGATCGTATGCTTGGGTTTGTTCCTCCACTTGTTCAATTTCTGGGCAAACATGATGGGCGCAGAATTCTACAATGGCGGTATGGCTCTCGTGGGCGACTATGAAGCAACAGACGGCGCAGGTTTGATTCAGTTCACCTTCGGCAATCCCATCTATGCTGTGCTCTATCTCGTATGGCTCGCCGCGCTGTGGTTCCACCTCTCTCATGGTTTCTGGAGTGCTATCCAGACTCTCGGTGTGAACAACAAAGTGTGGTTCAACCGCTGGAAGCTCATCGGCAACGTTTATGTAACACTCGTTATGCTGATGTTTGCTGCCGTAGTTGTTTATTTTGCACTGGGCTGCAAACCCATCTGTGGCTAATTCTTATAACAAACGATTACAATTATGTCTGATAAATATATCGTTCCCGTAACGGAGAAGGTAATCGACTCAAAGATTCCCGAAGGTCCCGTTGCTGAAAAGTGGACTAATTTCAAGGCTCATCAGAAGCTCGTTAACCCGAAAAACAAACGTAAGCTCGATGTTATCGTCGTAGGTACAGGTCTGGCAGGTGCCAGTGCCGCTGCATCGCTCGGCGAAATGGGCTTCAAAGTGAAAAACTTCTGCATACAGGATTCTCCCCGCCGTGCGCACTCCATTGCAGCACAGGGAGGTATCAATGCAGCAAAGAACTATCAGAACGACGGCGACTCTGTTTACCGCTTGTTCTATGACACTGTGAAAGGTGGCGACTATCGCGCTCGCGAAGCTAATGTTTACCGTTTGGCTGAAGTAAGTGCAAGCATCATCGACCAATGTGTGGCACAGGGTGTTCCTTTCGCTCGCGAATACGGCGGCACACTGGCTAACCGCTCTTTTGGTGGTGTGCAGGTGAGCCGTACTTTCTACGCCAAAGGTCAGACCGGTCAGCAGCTCCTCTTGGGCGCATATTCCGCTCTGATGCGTCAGGTACACGAAGGCACTGTTGAGCTCTACACTCGCTATGAGATGCTCGACGTTGTGATGATTGACGGCCGCGCTCGCGGTATCATCGCTCGCAACCTCGTTACTGGTGCAATCGAACGCTTTGCCGCACACTGCGTTATCTTGGCAACGGGTGGTTATGGCAATGCTTATTTCCTTTCTACAAACGCTATGGGTTGCAACTGCTCTGCAGCTATCGCAGCCTACAAGCACGGCGCATATTTTGCCAACCCCGCTTACGTACAGATTCACCCAACGTGTATCCCCGTTCACGGCGACAAGCAGAGCAAACTTACGCTCATGTCCGAGTCGCTGCGTAATGACGGCCGCATCTGGGTACCGAAGTTCAAGGAAGACGTTGAGAAGCTCCGCAGCGGAGAACTCAAAGGCCGCGACATCCCTGAGGACCGCCGCGACTACTACCTCGAACGCCGTTATCCGGCTTTCGGTAACCTCGTTCCCCGTGACGTGGCTTCACGTGCAGCTAAAGAACGCTGCGATGCAGGCTTCGGCGTGAACGGTACAGGCCTTGCCGTATTCCTCGACTTCCAGCAAGCTATCGAAGACTTCGGTCGCGACGCCATCGAAGCACGCTACGGCAACCTCTTTGATATGTACGAAGAAATCACCGATGAGAACCCCTACGAGAATCCGATGATGATCTACCCCGCTATCCACTACACAATGGGTGGTCTGTGGGTTGACTATGAACTTCAGACAAACATTCCGGGTCTCTTCGCAGCTGGCGAGTGTAACTTCTCCGACCACGGTGCTAACCGCCTTGGTGCATCTGCCCTCATGCAGGGTCTGGCCGATGGTTACTTCGTTCTGCCGTATACTATTCAGAACTACCTCAGCGATCAAATCACTGTGGGCCGCTTCACAGGTAAAGAACCCGAATTTGAGAAGGCTGAAGCTAAGGTGAAAGCTCGTGTAGAGCGTATTCTTAATATCAATGGTAAGCGTTCTGTGGATAGCATCCATAAAGAGCTCGGACATATCATGTGGGAATACGTGGGTATGGCTCGTACGAAAGAAGGTTTGCAAACCGCTCTCGATAAGATGGCTGAGCTCAAGAAGGAGTTCGAGAAGAACGTCTTTGTTCCGCACATCGACGGCGTAAACATAGAGCTCGAAAAGGCTCTCCGCCTCGAGGACTTCTTCACTATGGGTCAGCTCGTTGCTATCGACGCTCTTAACCGCGAGGAATCTTGCGGTGGTCACTTCCGCGAGGAACACCAGACCGAAGAGGGCGAAGCTAAGCGCGACGACCAGGGCTGCTTCTACGTGAGCTGCTGGGAATACCAAGGCGAGGACGCTCTCCCCGTTAAGTATAAAGAGCCGCTCAAATACGAGGCTATCGAAGTTAAGACGAGAAACTATAAAGTCTAATTGATCAGTGACAAGACGAGGTGCGCTTGCACAAACGACTCTGTAGCTACACTCGTTACGATTCACTCGTCACTTAAAAAAGAAATTTCATTATGGCAAAGAATATATCTTTTAAACTAAGATACTGGAAGCAGAATGGTCCTAAGGATGCCGGCCACTTCGACGAGCGCGAAATGAAGGATATCCCCGATGATACCAGCTTCCTCGAAATGCTCGATATTCTCAACGAGCAGCTTGTTGCAGAAGGTCAAGAACCTTTCGTTTTCGACCACGACTGCCGCGAAGGTATTTGCGGTATGTGTTCACTTTACGTTAACGGTACGCCTCATGGCAAAACGGAGCGCGGAGCTACCACTTGTCAGCTCTATATGCGCCGTTTCCAGGAAGGCGAAACCATCACCGTTGAGCCTTGGCGCTCTGCTGCTTTCCCTGTTATCAAGGACTGCATGGTGGATCGCTCTGCTTTCGATAAGATCCAAGCAGCAGGCGGTTATATCAGCGTGCGCACAGGTGCTCCTCAGGATGCCAACGCCATCTTGATCGACAAGGACTCAGCCGACGAAGCAATGGACTGCGCTACTTGTATCGGTTGCGGCGCTTGTGTTGCTGCCTGCAAGAATGGTTCTGCAATGCTCTTCGTTAGCTCTAAGCTCAGCCAGTTTGCACTGCTGCCCCAAGGCCGCGTAGAAGCTGCTAAGCGCGCAAAGGCTATGGTTAGCAAGATGGACGAACTCGGTTTCGGTAACTGCACCAACACGCGTGCTTGTGAAGCCGTTTGTCCGAAGAATGAGACAGTGCTCAACATTGCACGCCTCAACCGTGAGTTTATCAAAGCTAAGCTTGCCGACTAATCCGATGTGATTCCGCCCACGCCCCACCACGCAGTGAGGCCGCGGGCGGTACTCCACAATATCTGGCTGCCACTCATAATTATATATATGAGTGGCAGCTTTTTTCATGGATAAATGCAGTTTTTATCGGTTTCTGCGCATGATGAGAAACTGTGGAAAGTGAGATTTGTGGATACATCCTTCTCCTCTTTTTCAGCAGATTGGGAGGCGCGTGGGGCTTTTTTGTTATTTGTTTTGGAAATTCGTATCTTTGCCTAAACAAATTTTTTAGAATCGTGAAGAAACTCTCTCTCATACTTTTTACGCTCGTCAGCGTCCTATTGCTCACATTGGCTGTTCCCCGTGAAGGCAAATTTGTCTTTGAGTACAAAGAGGGAACGCCTTGGAAATACGCGCCGCTGATTGCCGATTTTGAATTTCCCATTATCAAATCGGAGAAAGCCATTAAGATGGAGAAGGACAGCGTGTTGCAAAATTTTCAGCCCTTCTTCAATAAGTCCGTCGCAATAGGTCAGCAGCAGGTTAAAGCCTTTATCGCCGACTACAAAGCGCGCCGAATCCCAGTTCCAGAGAAGTACGCCAACTATGTGATAAAGCAGTTGGGACTCGTCTATAACACTGGCGTGATGTCGCCCTCGCAGATGTCCGATTTGGTGAGTCATCGCTATCAGAATGTGCATATCGTGGAAGGGCAAGATGCCGTCACGCAATCCACCAGTGCTATCTACACCACGCGCACCGCCTATGAAACCATCATGGGAGCCGACTCCGCGGGCTATCTCCATGACGTGTTGGCACTTTGCAATATCAACAACTATCTCACGCCCAACCTCACGTTCGACAAAGCCAAGACAGATGCGGCTCGAGAGGATGCGCTCAACTCCGTGATCACTTCCAGCGGAATGATTGTTGCGGGGCAGCGCGTGATAGATATGGGCGAAATCGTCACACCGCAGTTGAAACTCGTGCTAGACTCCTATATGCAAGAGAGTGCGCGCCTCAACACCACGGATAACAACCTCTGGAAACAGATGCCGGGGCAGGCACTCCTCATCTTCATCATTCTGAGTATCTTCCCTCTCTATCTCCTCACGTTTCAACCAAAGTATATTGGGAACGTTCGCACACTGGCCCTCTTCTATGTGCTGATCACGATTTTCCCGATTCTGTCCTATATCATGGTGCGTGAGCATTGGTTCAGCGTCTACCTTGTGCCCTATGCTATGGTGCCGCTCTTTGTCCGCGTTTTCTTTGATTCGCGCACGGCCACGATGGCCATGATCACCTCCTTGCTCCTGACGTCTATCGGTCTGACAGGTCCTTTCGAGTTTTTCATGATCGAAAGCATCGTTGGCTTCGTCACGGTCTACGCGTTGCGCGAGATGACCGAGCGCGCCCAGATTCTTCGCATCGCTTTGTTTGTTGTCGTTGTAGGTCTCCTTACGCAGTTTGCCTACGATATGGCCGCCAGCACGAATATTTCCGATTTGGATCATTCGCGCTATGTGTATCTCGCCGTGTCAGGTGTGGCCCTTCTCTTTGCTTACCCTGTTATGTATCTCATTGAGCGTATCTTTGGCTATACGTCGAGCGTGACGCTCATCGAATTGTCCAATATCAATCATCCACTACTCCGCCGAATGTCAAAGGAGGCACAAGGCACGTTCAACCACTCCATGCAGGTGGGAAACCTCGCAGCGGAGGTGGCCAACAAAATTGGGGCAAGTGCTCAACTCGTGCGTACGGGTGCTCTCTTCCATGATATTGGGAAAATGCTCAATCCGGCTTTCTTCACCGAAAACCAAAGTGGTGTCAATCCCCACGACTCGCTGACCGACCGCGATGATATGTCGAAGGAAGAGCAGTCGGCACAAATCATCATCAGCCATGTGACGCAGGGGCTGCAACTGGCAGAAAAAAATAACTTGCCTCAATCTATTCGCGATTTCATCTCGACCCATCATGGGCGCAGTAAGACGGGCTATTTCTACATACAATGGCAAAACAACCATCCAGGCGAAACGCCACGCGATGAGCTTTTCACCTATCCAGGCCCCAACCCCTTCACACGCGAACAAGCCATCCTCATGATGTGCGATGCCGTGGAAGCCTCCTCCCGCTCCCTCAAGGAATACACCGAAGAGGCTATTAGCGGCCTCGTCAATAAGATTATCGACGGACAAGTGCAGGCGGGCTATTTCCAAGAGTGTCCCATCACGTTCCGCGATATTCAGGATGCCAAACGCGTACTGATCGACAGCTTAAAAACCGTTTATCACACGCGCATTGCTTATCCCGAGCTCAACAAGGATAAGCAGAAAGCGCAAAGCAGTATTTGGCCCCACCTCTTGGGCGGAAATCGCTACTACCATCACAATAAGAATTAGTAATACATCTCTCTAACGCCTCTTCCGAATGAAGAAGTTCTTCCTCCTCTTTATTGCCCTCATCCTGGGCTTAGATCTGTCCGCACAGCGACAGGAGTTGTTCGTCACCACAGCCGATTCGGCTCATCCCTATCGTATTCCCGCCATCGCGCATCTCAAGGGGAAGCGCCTGCTCTCCGTGACCGACTATCGCCTCTGTGGCGCTGACATCGGTTTTGGTCGCGTTGATCTTCACGGGCGTTTATCACAGGATAACGGCCGTACATGGTCGCCGGAGTACTCCATTATTCGAGGTACGGGCGTGAAGCACGCCGCCGATTGTGGCTATGGCGATGCTGCCATCGTCTCCGCACCCAACGGTCGCGACATCCTGCTGCTCTGCGTTTGTGGCAATACCGTTTACGGCGCAGCCTCCACTACCCGACAGAATCCCAATCGTGTTGCCCGACTCTATAGTCACGACGGCGGACGCACTTGGTCTGCTCCCGACGACATCACGGAGGATATTTATTCTCTCTTCGACGAGAGCCAGATCGGCCCTATCCAAAGTCTTTTTATCACCTCCGGCCGCATCTGCCAGAGTCGCACGGTGAAGATAGGGAAGTACTACCGCCTCTATGCAGCCATCTGCGCTCGTCCCAATGGTAATCGCGTTGTTTATAGCGACGACTTTGGCCGTACATGGAAGCCACTGGGTAGCATCCACATCTCTCCAGCTCCCAAAGGCGACGAAGTGAAATGCGAAGAACTCCCTAATGGCGATGTAGCCCTCAGTTCCCGCACCTGGGGCGGCCGTTATTTCAATATTTTCCATTATCGCAACGCTCGCCTCGCTGAAGGCGAATGGGGTGAAGTGGCCTATTCCAGTGCCGCCAATCAAGGCGTTGATGCGCAGAAGAACAGTACGAACGGCGGCATCCTGATTGTTCCCGCTCGCCGCACTTCCGACAATCGCAAAACATGGGTTGCCCTTCAGTCTGTCCCTCTCGGTCCTGGCCGCAGCAATGTGGGCATCTACTACAAGGAGCTTCCCTCCGCCCAAGCCTATTCCTCTCCGGCCGTCCTCGCAGCCAACTGGTCCGGCCCTTATAAAGTGTCGTCAGTAGGTTCGGCCTATTCCGAATTGGAACGCCTCGGTAATGGTAAAATTGGAATCTTCTATGAGGAAACATCCCACAAAGCCGACTACACCCTTGTTTTCAATAGCTTCTCCCTAAGCGAAATCACCAACGGGCGTTTTCGCTAAACTCACACATACATACAAAACGGCGAGAGACATTGAGTCTCCCGCCGTTTTGTATATCTCAACTTGCGCCTTGTGGGTAAGTCCGTCAGCGCACACTAAGTTCACACATATTCTTTTGCTTCGCGTTTGCCACGCAGTACCGCCAGTGCGTTGCTCGCCAGTGCCAACATTTCGTCCTCACCAGGGTAGCAATACACCGGAGCCAAAAATTCGATGCGCTCCCGCAGGTGTTTCACAACATATTCCGAATGCGCCAACCCGCCCGTAAGGAGGATGGCATCTATCTTTCCGAAAAGCACCGCTCCCTCAGCCGCGATGTTCTTTGCCACGTGGTAAATCATCGCGTCCACAATCAGTTTCGCGTGTTCATCCCCCGCAGCGATGCGCTGCTCAATTTCTTTCATGTTGTTAGTGCCCAAGTGCGCCATCAGTCCAGCTTGTCCCGCGATGCGCTTTAGGAGTTCCTCCTGCGTAAACTTCCCGCTGAAGCACAGCCTTATGAGGTCGGCTGCTGGCAAACTACCTGCCCGTTCGGGTGAGAAAGGTCCTTCGCCATCCAGTGCGTTGTTGGCGTCCACGGCGCGCCCGTGGTCATGGGCCGCAATACTGATACCTCCACCCAGATGGCACACGATGAGGCGCAAGTCCTCATATTCTTTTCCCACCTCGTTGGCATAGCGGCGCGCGATAGCCCGCTGGTTGAGAGCGTGCCAAATGCACACACGCGGCATCAGCGGCGAACCGCTCACACGTGCCAGCGGCGAGAGTTCGTCCACCACGCCCGGATCGGCAATAAAGCTGCGGCAGTTGGGGATGTCCTTTGCCATTTCCCACGCAATGAGGCAACCCAAGTCGCAAGCGTGTTTGTGGAGCGCCTTGCGCGTGTCGGTCACCATTTTCTCATTCACCGCGTAGATTCCGCCCGCGACAGGTTTTGCCAATCCCCCTCGCGCAATGATGGCATCGAAGTTGAGCGACACCTCCATGGCGCGCAGTTCGTCGAGAATCAATTGCTTGCGAAATTCGTATTGATCGGTCAGTTCGGGATACTGCTCCAATTGCTCCGGCGAATGGTGGATGTTGCGAAGCAAAGCAGGTTTCTCATCGAGATATACGGCCACTTTCGTAGAGGTAGAGCCGGGGTTTATCACTAAAATCTTCACGTTTGTATCTTTTTTAGGTGTCGCTACGGCGCAATGCCGCACGGCGACGTCAATTATCGTTGTGGATGGATTTCACAGCCAGTGCCAGACTGTAGTATTTACTCTCTTTGCTGTCGCCGCGGCTGGTGAGCACCACGGGAGCATCACTACCTTGCAGCATGCAAGCCATATTGGCGTGGGCAAAGAGCGTAACGGCCTTGTAGAATGTGTTGCCCGCTTCTATGTCGGGGAAAACGAGCACGTCGGCCGCTCCGTTGATGGGCGAGTGCAGACCTTTGTGTTGGAGTGCTTCGAGCGAGCAACTGGTTTTCACATCGAGCGGACCGTCCACAATACATTGTCCGAAAGCCCCTGCTTGGGCTTCAGCGACAATCTGCGGATAGTCGGTCGTGAAAGGGAAAAATTTCTCGTTCACCTGCTCGGAGCAATGAATCAGTGAGACCCTCGGCGTGTCGATGCCGAAGGCGTGGCACACTCTCACAGCGTAGCGCACCTGTTCGCGGTGTTGCTCGGGCGTGGGGTATGGAATGACGGCAGCATCGGTAAAGAAAAGCAAGCGTGGGTAGTTGTCCAACTGCGCGCAAGCCAAATGTGTCAGCACGCGCCCCTTGGCAAGGATGCCGTGCTCTTTGTTCAACACGGCGTGGAGTAGGACATCGGTGTTGAGCAAACCTTTCATCAGCACCTGCGCCTCACCGCTGCGCACCAGTGCCACGGCTTTTTCTGCCGCCTCGCGGGCATCGCTGGCCGCCACGAAACGCACCTCGTTGGCCACAGCTGCGAAGTCGGGGTTTTGGCGCACTTCCTGTTCGCCCCCCACAAAGATAGCCGTCACAAAGCCCTCTCGCACCGCGCGCAACACGGCATACTGTGTTTCTGCATCAGTGGCACAGACCACTGCCACACTACAACGGCGTCCCTGCTGCTGCAAGTTCTCCGTCAGATCATTGAAATTCAAAATCTTTTCCACCATACAAATCCAGAGATTGATGTTTTGGGGTCAAATATACGGAAAGGCGTGGAATAATTGCACAAAAATGGGGGAAAGATGCAAAGATTTTCTTCCTTTTCTTTATGAGAAGAGAAAGTTCTTGGAGAATTCTGACCAGTCCGACCAGTCCGACAGGTCCGACCCGTCGGAGAACCAACAACAAGAGGCCCCCTCCAGCTCCCCCATGAGAGGGAGCTGGAGGGGCTTTCTTTAAGTCAAAAATCTTCTTACTTTTCCCCTCCCGTGAGTGGCTCAAAACGGCGCTCTCCTTCCTCTTCTCGCTTGCAAGAAGCCTCTTGCGCGTCGCCACAATAAGGCTGTTGGCCAACTCAATAAGGCTGCCAACTGATAGCCTTATTGTATCGGCCGACACAATAAGGAAACCGACGCACCGCTCAAGGACGTTTTTGTCCGCTTTTGGGCTGAAAATTGCCGAAAGAGGGCAGTTTTTGCAAGAAAAAGCCGTTTCGCTCAAAGTGTGAAGAGAAATTTTCGGACAGAATAGGGCGAAGCTTCGGTTTTTAGCGGCTGCTGGTGAACACAGCTTTGTAAAGTTTTAGGGAGGCTGAGAGGGGGAGAGCTCGGACGAGTCGGACTGGTCGGACGAGTCGGACTGGTCCGAGAATAGATTAGGTTGCTCGGAGGATTTCTTTAGTTTTCTTATTGCTATGTTTGGTTGTCAAAATGGAAAAATGTATCTTTGCGACCCTAAGTTTCAGAACAATTACAATTTAATCAATAAAACCAACATCTTTTTATGACTAAAATTAGACTATGTCTCTCGTTGCTGTTGCTGAGTGTGGCCGCGGCAGTGTGGGCAGTAGTACCACCGTTTCAGCCAACGACCTTGGCGAATGGTAAGCCCGTTGACGGCACACGGTGGTACACGATGACGATCCACAGCAATAAGTTTCAAGTGAGTCGCCAGGCTGCATCGGCCAATTATATCGGTCTGTCCAACCGTACCCTCAATTACGGCGGTCGCGACCTCTGGTGCTTCGTGGGCAATGCTACCAGTGGCTATCAGATTTATAATGCCGCTGGCGGAAAACTCGTGGCACCCACAGCGATGAAGGGCAACACTGGTGATCAGTCGTATGCTATTGTAAGTTCTGAAGTACCTGCGGGCTACACCGACCTGTGGAAGTTTGAACAGAGCGGCGACCTCACATCGACAACTACCACTCCCGTCTATATCGAACAGTTTGGCAATAGTAAAGCCCTCAACAACCGTGAGGGCAAGTTGGCTTTCTGGGATGGCGGAAAAGACCACGGTTCTACTTTCCTCATTGAGGAAACCGATATGAAGGTGCTCAACTTCGGTACAGCTTTTGGGCGTTGGACGGCTTCTAATGCGCAGAAAACTTACCACTCTCGTTGGACCAGCACGTCTACTGACCCCGGCTTCACGCTTTCTGCTCCGAAGAACGATATGTATCTGGTGAATGGCAAACCCCATCTCCACACCTCTACGTTCACTCTCACCGCAGCCCAGGATTGGGACATCACCGCCTATGGTATGACGTTCACGGGCTTCAGTGGTACTTCCTCCACGCGTGCGGCAGCTACGGTGACCCCCGCGGGAGCTACGGCTGTGTCCTGCACCGCCAGCAATAGCGCAGAAGTGCACTTGGCAGGTCTCACCTCCACTCCGACGTTCACCGTGAGCGCAGGTGCTATCGAACCCGCCGACTTCTACGTTGTACTTCACAAAGCCCTCAGTCGCCACCCCTTTGTGGCTACTACGATTGTGGGCAACAACTTTGCAGAAGGTACGCGCTGGTACACCCTCAAGTTTAAGAACACCACACAGGCAGCCGCTGCCGCCGATGGTAGCATTCAGTTAGCACCCGTTTCGATTGGTGCAACAACTACCAGTTTGCCCGCCCAGCCCGACAACCAACTCTGGTGCTTCGTGGGCAATGAGACACAGGGCTACACAATATATAATAAGGCGCTCGGCACTACGAAAGCTCTCGTTGCCACAGCTCCCGCCACAAACGGAGCTGAGGCGCGTGTGGAAGTGTTGGCCGGAAATACGAAGAGCCATACTTGGTGGTTCTCTTCCTCAACGAACCTGACTTCCGCCTATACGGAACCCGTCTATATGCAGTTGCAAAACGCCAACGGCTATGCGCTGAACTTGAACGAACAAACGCAAAAAATCTCTTTCTGGACTGGAGGCAAGGATGCCGGCTCTACGGTGCTCATCGAAGCCGCTTACAACACCCAACTCTCTTATGCGCTCGATGGCGACCACGGTACGTTCTATCGCGACGATAAGAAAACAACAGGGCAGAACTGGAACACCTATCTGATTTCTACACAGACCGATCCTGTTGTTACGCTGGCCAATGCGAGCAACAAGAACAACATCGGATTCAACAATGCGACGACGCCGAAGACGGTGAAATTGGCAAGCAGCAACTTCAAGGACTACACGCTCTCCGCCAGCGAGGGCTATGTTATCACTGGCTATTCTTTCACGTTTAAGGGCGAAAATGGTAGCGCAGCCGTGAAGGACGTTACCACCTCAAAGACCGCTACGGCCACTTCCGCAACGGCTGAAAACTTCAGTGTTACGGGCTTGAACTTGCAAACAGTTCCGTTCCAAGTCACCTCGGGTATGGCGCTCGTTCAGAACCTCCGCATCACAGTTGTCCCTGCTTCTGTTGAGGCCGATAAGCAACTGACAGCAACGAATGCTAAATACAAGACCGCTTTGGTCTTTGACAACACCAAGTCGGGCCCAGGTTATCGTATTCCCGCTTTAGGTCAGGCTACCGATGGTAAGCTCTTCGTGGCAGTAGACCTTCGCCGCACCGGTGCCGATATAGGTATGGGCAACGGCCATAATGATGTGATTCTGAAGACCAGTAGCGATGGCGGTCAAACTTGGGATGCTCATTTCCAGACCATTGCCGCTGGCGACCAGAGCCAACCCCATTCTTCAAAGAAATGGAACTACAGTTTCGGCGATCCTTCCATCGTTGTTGATCGCAACAATGCGCAGAACGTGCTCGTTATGTGTGTCGGCGGACATACCTCTTTCTTTGACGGACAATACAATGAACCGCAACACGTTGTACGTCTTCGCAGTACGAACGGCGGACAAACTTGGACGGCCGACTCGCTGACTTATCAAATCTATAATCTGACCAAGGACGGCGCAGGTGGTGTGACCAACTCTCTCTTCCTCACCAGTGGAAAGATCATGCAGAGCCGCTATATCAAGCAGGGCGATTACTACCGCCTTTATATTGCTTATCCCACCAATAATACGCGACAGAACGCCACCTTTGTGATTTACTCCGACGACTTTGGTGCGACGTGGAAACTCTTGGGTAGCAAAGCACAGTTGCCGAGTACGGGTGCCGATGAGTCGAAGGTGGAAGAACTTCCCGATGGTAGCGTTCTGGTGAGTGTTCGTAACCGTGGCTCTCTGAGTCGTGGTTTCAGCCTCTTCACTTATACCGACATCGCCAAAGGTGAAGGCAACTGGGATTTCCAGACCAATGCAACAGCGATGAATAACGCGGTGAACAATGTGAACGGCGAAATCCTCATCGTTCCAGCACGCCGCGTGAGCGACAATAAGCAGCTCTTTGTGGCATTGCAGAGTATCACGCTCTCCACCCGTCGTGAGAAAGTGGGTGTCTACTTCAAAGAATTGGCAACCTATTCCGACTACTCTACGGCTGCGGCTCTGGCCAATGGTTGGATAAAGGGAATGCAGGTGAGCAATATCGGCTCGTGCTACACGGGTATGGAGCTGCTCAACAATGGCACTATTGGTTACATCTACGAAGAAGATGCGCGTGGCGGTCTGGGCGGCTACAATATCTTGTTCAAACAAATCCCGCTGGAGGACTTGACCAACGGCCAGTATGTCCTTGACCGCACCAGTTCTCGTGCTCCCTATGTGAAGCAGGCAGCAGAAGCTCTCCGCGCTCGTATGACAACGATGCAGAGCAGCAATGGAAACTATGTGGGAATGGTGAAGCCCGAAAGCGTGGCTTCGCTCGCCACGAAGGTGAGTGCCGCAGAAACGGCAGCTACTACTGCTGAGGCAACGCCCAATGAAACCAACGCGTTTGCAGCTCAGCAGAAAATTGCTACAGCCTATGATGCGCTCTACAATAAAGTGGAGAAAATCGAACTGCAAGACGGTGGCTGGTATCGCCTCACAAACAAACTGAAGAGCACAGCGGCACTGGCCACTGATGGTACAAACTTGACGCAGGCTTCCACTACGGATGCTGCCACTAACCTCGACCTGCTGTTCCAGTTCCGCAAGACGGCCGATGGCGCATGGCTGGTGAAGAACGGCAACTACCAGGTGTTTGTGAAACCAACGCCTGCTGTCTACACCGCAGCCCCTGTGACCGCCAACGAAGCGGAGGCCGGAAAATATAAAGTGGTGTCGACAATCGAAGGTCTTAGCTACCTGCAGAGTTTGAACCCCACGGACGGTGGCAAACCGGCTATCCATGCCGACAACTCGGGCTCTATCGTGGCGTGGACTACCAGTTCGGACGCTTCGCTTTGGTACATCGAACCCGTGACTACTTGGACGCTCTCGTCCACTCGTCCCGATGGCGAAAACCAGGCTTATGCTACGGCTTATATGCCTTTTGCTTACACCCTGGAGGGAACGGACGCTGTGGCCAACCTCGTTACGCTGGCGGCTGATAATCGCACTGTAAAACTCGAGGCTTGCAACGGCACAGTGCCCGAAGGCACTGGCGTCTTGTTGCTCAACCACAATTTGGGACAACTGAACATGACGCTCAACATTGCTCCAACGGCTGCTCCGCTCGCGCAGGAAAATGCGCTGCAAGGTACTTACCTCCGCAAAGATATCTCGGCCAATGATTATGAGAAGTTCTACGTTCTCAGCATCCATCCCACAAAGAAAGTGGCAGGCTTCTACTATGTTCGCCCAACAGCCCCCGAAGCTACGGGCACAGCCACAAAGGCAACATTAGCTCCCAACAAGGCCTATCTCCCCGTATCGAACGCATCGGGCGTGCGTGAGTTCTTGCCCATCTCCTCAGACGAGACAACGGGCATCAGCAATGCCGCTATCTCCTCCGACCTCGCACCGCAGATCTTCGACCTCCAAGGCCGTCGCATCTCCCAGAAAGCCCTCCAAAAAGGCGGTGTGTATATCGTCAATGGTAAGAAAGTGGTGTTCTAAACTACTGAAATCATCTCTGGATAAGTAGGGCTTTTTAGCCTCCTAAATCTTATCCGCCCCCTCTCTAAAAAAGCGGTCAGCGCGTTCGTTGCGTTGGCCGCTTTTCTTGTTTTTTGCCGTCCCCTCACGGAGAGACGCCTGCTGCTCCTTCAAGCTTTTATGGGGTTGATTATTATTTCTTTCCAATAATAATTCGTACTTTTGCACCCCGAAAAGAAACGGCAGGCGAGAATAGTCCCGTAAAGCCGTAAATATCAGATAAAAGAAAATATGACAGACATTCGTAACATCGCCATCATTGCCCACGTTGACCACGGTAAAACAACGCTCGTGGACAAGATGCTGCTTGCCGGAAACCTCTTCCGCGAAAACCAGCCCACGGGTCAACTAATCCTCGATAATAATGAGTTGGAACGAGAGCGAGGTATCACCATTCTCTCCAAGAATGTCTCTATCAACTATAAAGGCACTAAAATAAATATTATTGATACTCCGGGCCACTCCGACTTTGGTGGAGAGGTGGAGCGCGTACTCAATATGGCCGACGGCTGTATCTTGCTCGTCGATGCCTTTGAAGGCCCGATGCCTCAAACGCGCTTCGTGCTCCAGAAAGCCTTGCAGATCGGACTGAAGCCTATCGTGGTGGTCAACAAAGTGGACAAACCCAACTGCCGCCCCGAAGAAGTGTACGAAATGGTATTCGACCTCATGTGCGACCTTGATGCTACTGAGGAACAGCTCAATTTCCCCGTTGTGTACGGTTCGGCCAAAAACAACTGGATGGGAGCTGACTGGCGCACGCCGACGGACAATATCAACTACCTGCTGGACGAGATTCTGAAAGAAATACCGGCTCCTCCCATGAATGAGGGAACGCCGCAGCTTTTGATCACAAGTCTCGACTACTCCAATTATACGGGACGTATCGCCGTGGGACGTGTTCACCGCGGCACGCTGCAGGACGGCATGAACGTTACGATTGTTCATCGCGACGGTTCACAAGAGAAAACAAAGATCAAAGAGCTCCACACTTTCGAGGGTATGGGACGCAAGCGCACCGAAGAAGTGCATTGCGGCGATATTTGTGCTATCGTTGGTTTGGAGAATTTCGAAATTGGAGATACCATCTGCGATTTCAACGAACCTGAAGCGCTCGAGCCCATCGCTATCGACGAACCCACCATGTCTATGTTGTTCACCATCAACGATAGTCCGTTCTTCGGTAAAGAAGGGAAATTCTGCACCAGTCGCCACATCAACGACCGTTTGCAACACGAATTGGAGAAAGACCTTGCTTTGCGCGTCAACCAAATCGACGCCGACAAATGGCTCGTTAGTGGGCGCGGAGTGCTCCATCTTTCTGTCCTCGTTGAGACCATGCGCCGCGAGGGCTACGAACTGCAGGTGGGTCAGCCACAGGTGATCTATAAAGAAATCGACGGTAAGCGTTGCGAACCGATTGAGGAACTGACCATCAATGTGCCCGAGGAATTCTGCTCTAAGATGATTGACATGGTGACCCGCCGCAAGGGCGAGATGACCAGTATGCAGAACCTGGGCGAGCGCGTGGATATAGAATTCAATATCCCCTCTCGAGGCATCATCGGCCTGCGTACCAATGTGCTTACAGCCAGTCAGGGCGAAGCCATCATGGCTCACCGCTTCAAGACCTATGAGCCGTTCAAGGGTGAGATTCAGCGCCGCACCAATGGCTCAATGATATCCATGGAAAGCGGTACGGTATTCGCCTACGCCCTTGACAAACTCCAGGATCGCGGCCGCTTCTTCATCAATCCGCAGGACGAAGTGTACGCAGGACAAATTGTGGGCGAGCACGTCCATGACAAAGACCTCGTTGTGAATGTAACAAAGGCCAAACAGCTCACCAATGTCCGTGCCTCCGGTACTGACGAGAAGGCGCGCATCATTCCGCCCATCGTGTTCAGTTTGGAAGAAGCACTTGAATATATTAAAGAAGACGAGTTTGTTGAAGTTACGCCGAAGTCGATGCGTATGCGCAAGATGATTCTCGACCACCTGGCACGCAAGCGCGCTAATAAGAGCGAAGAAGAGTAGAAGTTCGCCGCCAAGCTCTCCCTCCTTTTTCGAGTCAAGAGCGAACTTCGGCATTTCTACATATAACAATAACGGCGCTCCAGCCTATTTCTGGACCGCCTACAATCCTTATCCGCAATATCTTCCCATAGGCATTGCGGATTTTTTGTGAGCTATTGCAGATGAGAATAAGTTAGCACGGCAATAGCTATGATGTGAAGAGCGAAAAAATAGGGGAGGTGATCGCCACGTCATCACTATTTCTGAATAGATCTTAAGAAGATTCAGGAAATGAAGCTTTGGCGAATATTTTCTGAAGCTTTTTTCAAAAACTTCTTAGCGAGGAAGTGGAAAAGCAATAAAGCAAGCCGTCAATATCCTTATTGCGTTTGAGAATACAATAAGGCTGTCAGTTCACATCCTTATTGCGTCAGCCCACGCCCTTATTGTGCTTGAGAATAGAATAAGCTTCTCCACTTATACCCTTATTCTATCCGCCCACACCCTTATTGCATCTACCCTCCCCAGTGACATAGCGTTCTCACCCACTGTCCCCGGCGGGGACACACCATGCTTAACCGCGGGTGATGCCCGAAGGGCGAACCCGTGGACAGACAACATCACAACTCTCCGACGCCGGCGGCATCGCACAGCACCCACCGCTGTTCGTGCGAGCTTTCTCTCTCCACCTTTTCAGTGCGGCGGCGTCCTGCACGCCAAAGATGAGAAAAGGTTCTTCTTATGTTATTCTTTAGTTAGAATATGACTTCATAAAATGAAGAAGCTCCCAAGTATGCTGTCTGTCGACGCGCCTGGGGGCTTCTTATAGCTTCTTATACATCTAAATATTTCTTTCTGACGCAAAGGTATTTTCTTATTCCATTCATCAATGCTTAAAACTCTCTTGTGGCCACTTCGAGCCATGCGCGATGGGCGGGGTCGGAGAGGAGAGGGAGCAGTCGGCGGCGCACTTCGGCGTGGTAGTTGTTGAGCCAGCAGATTTCTTCGGGAGTGAGCATTTCGCGCACGATGGGGCGCAGATCGATGGGGCAGAGCGTGAGGGTTTCGAATCGACAGAAATGGCCAAACGGGGTTTCGCCATCGTCGACAACGAGGAGCGTGTTCTCTATTCGCACACCAAACTTACCCGACACATAGAGACCAGGTTCGTTCGTGATGGTCATGCCCGGACGGAAACCAACGAGGGTGCATTGGCGCACGTTTTTCCGTATCTGATGAGGCCCTTCGTGTACACAGAGGTGAGCACCCACGCCGTGTCCTGTACCGTGCCCGAAGTCGTACCCCTCCTGCCACATAGCGCGGCGCGCGGCATAGTCGAGTTCCAGTCCGGAAGTGCCGATGGGAAAACGCGCCGACGAAAGAGCAATGTGGCCTTTCAGTACGAGCGTGTACACTCTCCGCTCCTCGTCTGTGAGCGGTCCGCATGGCAGCGTTCGCGTGATGTCTGTAGTGCCGTCCACATACTGTGCGCCGCTGTCGAGGAGGAGGAAGCCCCCTCCATCAATAGGCGCATTGGTGGTTTCGTCAGCTTCGTAGTGGACGATAGCCCCATGCGAGCCGTAGGCCGCAATGGTGCTGAAACTTAGTCCGCAGAACTTTTCTTCTTTGCTTCGTTCTGCTGTTAGTTCTTTATCGATGCGCAGTTCGTCCCACGCCTCGTTTTCGGGGCGGGCTTCCCATTTCTCCAAAAATCTCACCATGGCGCAGCCGTCTTTCTCCATGGCTCTTCTGAATCCCTCCTGCTCGGCAGGTGTTTTGATGGCGCGGAGCGCGGGAACGGGGGAGGAAACGAGCGGACATTTCAGGTGAGCATCTAATGCGGTGCGCATCACTTGGATGTTTACTTCGTGGGGGATAGCGATAGAGTCCAGCTCGGAGGGGATGAGTTCTTTCCAACCATCGTAGGGACGTACTTCTATGTGGTTTTCTTGGAGGTATTCGCTGACGGCAGGCGTGAGTTGATGCTCATCCACGAAAAGCACGCTGTTTCCCTCACGGCGCAGGAGCAGATAACTCATGAAGACGGGGTTAAACTCGATGTCGTCACCTCTTAGATTGAGCGTCCAGGCGATTTCAGAGAGATCCGAGAGCAGAAGTGCCTGCGGCTCGGTCTCCTTCAGGTTTTTCCAGATGAGTGTTATCTTTTCATCGACCGACATCCCTGTATACTCCAGCGGTTGCAATACGAGGGGGCGTTGCGGCAAGGCAGGACGATTTGTCCAAAGTTCGTCGAAAGGATCTTCCGCCGTAGCTGTGAGTTGGTAGGAAGCATCCTCCAGTAGATCCGTGTATTCTGCCATCGTTATTGTGCCGCCGAAACAGCCCACTGTGGCCCGTGCAGGTAGTTGGGTGCTGAGCCATTCTTTCAGCGACGGCACACCCTCGTCGCCATCCCGCATGAGTTGAAACGGCGTTCCCTCAAGCTGTTCCGCCGCCTGCAACCAGTAGCGAGAATCTGTCCAAAGTGCCGCCGCATCCTTAGTGACCACGGCAATACCCGCCGAGCCCGTGAAGCCCGTAAGCCATTCCCGACACTTCCAATGGTCGGCCAGATATTCAGAATTATGAGGGTCGGCAGTTGGTATGATAAAAGCCTGGAGCGCATTGTGGCGTTCCATCCAGTTGCGCAGAGCGTCGACGCGCTTGGTGATGATTTCGTTGAGCATGATGATTTTGTGAAAGCATTTGTTAGGTGGCAGAGAGGTTCTCCGCCTTATTTTTTCATGCCGAAGTTACGATTTTTTTAATCAAAAAGACAAAAGTGCAAATCCTTTTGGCCTTTCGATAAGAAAAATTAGAGTATTCCTTGTGAAAGTCCCGAAAGAATTTGGTACTTTTGCGGTATCTACAAATAGGAGCAGAAATGCTCATCTTTTGAACGAACAAATTTTTTAATTTATACACCAATGGCATATTTAAGTAATGAGAAACTGGTCATCGTCGGTGCTGGCGGTATGATTGGTTCAAACATGGTGCAGAGCGTATTGATGCTCGGCTTGACTCCCAACGTTTGTCTGTATGATATCTTTGAACCGGGTCTCCACGGTGTAGCTGACGAAATCGCTCAGTGCGGTTTCCCTGGTGCAAACATCACATGGACAACTAACCCCGAAGAAGCTTTCACAGGCGCAAAGTATATCATCTCTTCAGGTGGTGCTCCTCGCAAGGAAGGCATGACTCGTGAGGACCTCCTCAAGGGCAATTGCAAAATTGCAGCTGAGTTCGGCGATTTCATCAAGAAGTACTGCCCAGACGTGAAGCACGTTGTGGTGATCTTCAACCCCGCTGACGTAACAGCTCTGACAGCTCTGATCCACTCCGGCTTGAAGCCCAACCAGCTCACCTCTCTCGCAGCGCTCGACTCTACTCGTTTGCAGCAGGCTTTGGCTCTCGAATTCGGTGTTCAGCAGGACGCAGTGACTGGCGCTCATACTTACGGTGGTCACGGCGAGCAGATGGCCGTTTTCGCATCTCAGGTGAAGGTAGACGGTAAGCCCCTTTGCGAGATGGGTCTCTCTGACGAAAAGTGGGAAGACATCAAGCACCGCACGGTTCAAGGCGGTTCAAACATCATCAAGCTTCGTGGCCGTAGCTCTTTCCAGAGCCCCGCTTACAACGCTGTTAAGATGATTGAAGCTGCAATGGGTGGCGAGAAGTTCACCTTGCCCGCAGGCTGCTACGTAAACCACGACGCGCTCGGTTTCAAGAACGTGATGATGGCTATGCCTACAACGATCGACGCTACGGGCGTACATTTCGTTGAGCCGAAGGGTACTGCTGACGAATTGGCAAGCTTGCAGAAATCTTACGAGCATCTTTGCAAGATGCGCGACGAGATTGTTGAGCTCGGCATCATTCCTCCTGTAGCAGAATGGAAAGAAATGAATCCGAATCTCTAATCCGCGATTCAATTCATTAAAGATAGAAGGGACACGCTTTGGTGTGTCCCTTTATTGTATCCTTTTGTCAGAAAAAGCGATTGTTGTGCGAACTGGCTCAATACTGCCCATGAGCGCGGACTGCTGCGGCGCGAAAAATATCCTTATTGTGTCAGCTGACGCAATAAGGATGTCAGCTGACAGCCTTATTGTATTTTCAAACGCAATAAGGATATTTTTTGTGGGCTATAAGGAAGGACGAAATCTGCCTTTTTTGCTCGTTTTTTGAGCGAATAAAAACTACTTTTCTATTATATGCCTCGAAAAGAAATAAATTGTTTTGTTGTGTGTAAGCAAAAGTGTACATTTGTGCACTTAATCGCAAAAATTACCTAACTAATATTCAAATACCTAAACCAAATTATAATGAAAAGAAACCTTTACCTGTTCTTTTTTCTGATGGCGGTGCTTTTTGCTCCCCAAGCTATGGCGGGCACTTTCCCAACCATCAGTACCAGCAGCAAAACTGTCTGGTATTACCTTCGCTTTACCAAAGGCGACTATGTGCTGACGGGCTCCTCCGTTGGTCAGCCTTGTATCGCGAGTTTCGCAGCTCGGCGCGAATACCAGCTGTGGAAAGTGGAGGGCACAAGCGCACAAGGCTACACGCTCACCAATCAACTCGGTCAGACACTGACCTATGCTGGTAGATCTTCGGGTTCAGAACTCTATTGTGCCAATGCTGCCAGCAACAATTCTCGCTTCGATATTCCCACATTTCAGGGCGAACTGACCCTTAAGCCCCACGGCGAAACGGGCAACCTTTGTGTCAATGTTTGGGGCGGTATGGGGCTTGGTAATCCTATCAAATTCTATTCTCCCGGCGATGCCAACTCCGTAGTGGCTTTTGTGGAAGAAAAGAACTTGAACTCTACCAGTGCCACCCTTCCCCTTATTCCTTACCCCGCTTCCGTAGTGAAAAGCGAAGGTACATTGGCTGTGAATACGCTCAAAGGAATTGTGGCCACAGGCGACTCCCTCAAGATGCTCGCCCAGACCTTTGCCGATGATTTGCAGCGCACGTCTGGCATTGCTTTGCCCACTCTCGAACAGCAACCCACTACTGGTGCGGGACAGAACAGCCCCGCCGTTACGCTTGCCATCAATTCTGCGCTCGGTCAGGAAGCCTACCGACTGACAATCAAGGCCGACGGCGTAAAGATTGAAGGTGGTGCATACGGTGGGGTCTTTTATGCACTACAAACCTTACGACAGTTGTTGCCGCGCAGCATCTATGGTAAGACGCTCGACAATAAATCAGCTTGGACACTGCCCTATCTGACCATTCAGGATGCCCCACAACTTGGCTACCGCGGCTTTCAGCTCGATGTGTCGCGCCATTTCTTTACGAAAGAAGAAGTGGAAAAACTCCTCGATGCGGCTTCTGTTTACAAACTCAATCGTTTCCACTGGCATTTGACTGATGATCAGGGCTGGCGCATTGAGATTCCTGAATATCCGCGCTTGACCACCGTTGGCGCAGTGCGCAATCGCTCACTGACGCTCAACGACCCAACTAAGGGCGTTGACTTCTTCGACGACACCGAGTACGGACGCGGTTGTTTCTACACCCTCAACGATTTGCGCGAGATTGTGGACTACGCTCGTGCACGCAATATCGAAATTATCCCCGAAATTGACATGCCGGGCCACATGGTGGCTGCCGTAGCGGCTTACCCCTGGCTGTCGTGCGACTCAACGAAGCACTACACGGTGCGCGCTGAGAAAGGTATCAGCACCGACGTTCTCAACGTGGGCGACGACCGCGTGATCGATTTCTTGAAGTGCGTGCTCGGCCACGTTGTTGACGTGTTCCCCAGCCGCTACATACACCTTGGTGGCGATGAATGCCCCACCACCGTTTGGCGTACTAACAAGCAATGCCAAGACCGCATTAAAAACGAAGGTCTTAGTGGTGTTGAAGAACTCCAGCCCTGGCTCGTTGAAACCCTCGGCACTTGGCTCAAGACAGAATACGGCCGCGATGTGGTAGTTTGGGACGAACTTATCAACCATTGGAAAAATTCGTACACTGTAAAGCCCGTCGTGATGGCATATTCTTCGCCCGAGCGCATCAAAGCATCTGTGGCGAAAGGTTTCACCAGTATCTTCGCGCCCACCTTCCCGCTCTATTTCGACATCTTGCAGGTGTCGCCCGCTCAAACCGAGATCGACGCCCCCTACATTGGTGGCTACGGCGACGGATACGTGAACAGCGTTGACAAAGTTTACAACGTGAACCCCATGGCTATGGTGAGCGGCAAGGAGAAGCTCCTACTCGGTGCGCAAGCCTGTCTCTGGACGGAGAGTTGCAACAACAATGCTGCTGCCGAGTATCAGCTCTATCCGCGCTTGCTGGCTCTCAGCGAAATGTCTTGGTTGCCGCAAGCAAAGCGCCGTTTCACTGATTTCTACCTCCGTTTGCAAACCCACGCAGCTTTGCTCGATACACTCAAAATCACTTACGCGAAACATTTCTTTGAGACACCGCGACAAACAGCTGCTGAAAAGGCATTGACCGAAGCCGACACACTGTTGGCGCAGAGCCATCCAGGCGCAGTGGGCTACCCCGCACAAACCGACTACAACCTGTTGCAGGCGGCTGCCAACGCTTTCCGTGCCGACACAGCCAATGTGGCCAACCTCGCAGCCCTCACGCAGCAGATTGCCAACTACAAGAAAGCCGACGTGAAGCTCCCCGAGGCGGGCAAGGTTTATCAGCTCGTGAGCGCTTCTACTTACTATCGTAAACGCTTTGCAGGTTCTACGCTCTATACTGTAGGTGATAATCTGAAGATCCACTACACACCGCAGACAGAGCCCGAAGAACTCTTCCTTTTCCAGCCGCAGCAGCGCGGAGGATATGTGCTCCGTTCGGTTTTCAACGGAAAAAAACTCCAACTTGCCAATGTGGATGCGAAAGCAGCTTTGAACGACAAGGATTCCACCGTTGTGTTCGTGCGCAAAGCCATGACGGCCACCGCTCCCTACGACTATCAGGCAGGTGTCCTGAATCTGCGTAGCAACAAGGGCGTGCTCTCTGTGAATGTGGCCGGTTTTGCCACGACAGGCACCGACTCCGCTCTTTGCTATCCCGGTTGCTGGCGCATCGTGGAGGTGACGGATTTCACGGCGCAGCTTCAAGGTCTTGTCAACAAGGCAAACCGCATTCTCTCCAATAGTCGTCCGGGCGAAGTGGGCGAACCTACCGCCGAAGCCCTCAACTTCCTCCGCTCTTCCGTGGTAGATCCTGCTACGGCCGATGTGGCTGCTGGTAGCGTGAGCCGTGAAACTTTCCAACGCTATACAGACCTCTACGAGCAGTACAGCAAAATGAAACGCACCTCTGTGCTTGACGGCTTGAGCAGCGACTACTATTATTACATCCAAAACGGCTATTTCACCGCACAATATGCCGCTGGCGATGCCGTTGCTAAGGAAGTGAAATCCAAAACCCTCGTGGAGAACAACGATAGCTATCTCTGGGTGATTGAGAAGCAAGCTAACGGTTCGGTACGTCTGCGTAATAAATTGACAAATACTTATGCCTATGTGACCTCTTCAGCAATAGACCAGGGAGTCAAGCTGGGGCAGGCTTATTCATGGGAATTGAAACTCGTCACTACGGACCAAGGCAACGAAGCCATCGCTATCGTTGTTCCGAATGCGCAGAACGGTTGGTACACAAATGTGAACACCTGGAAGAATGTCCTGCTGAAACCCTACACTTGGGGCGCAAGCGTTTGGAACTTTGTGCGCAAGGGCAAGACAACAGGTATCGAAGCTCCCACCGTGCAGACTGAAAAAGAAAATAAGATCTACGACCTGCAAGGCCGTCGCGTGTTGACGCCCACTTCTGGCGTTTACATCATCAACGGCGAAAAGGTTGTGAAATAACACGAGAGCCACATGGGTCATCACCTCCTTTGAATGGTGATGGCACCCATAAGGCTACCGATTTCTCCCATAAGGGCGTTGGCTGACACAATAAGGCTGTCAGCTGATGCCCTTATTGTATCCGCTGGTTTCCTTATTGTGTCAGCCGACAGCCTTATTGTATTTTTCTGCCGCCTTATTCTGTGGGGCAATATCTCGCTTGGAAGGTAGCGGAGCGTAAGAAAGTTGGAGCACACAATAAGCGCGTGGCCGAAAATCGTGGTTTATCCTTTTGCTTTGTGCAGGCTTTCAAGTAATTTAGCCCCCAAATAACAAAACGCGATAATCAGAATGGATTATAACTTTAGAGAAATCGAGAAAAAATGGCGCGAACAATGGGCCAAGGATAAGACGTATCACGTTGAGATGGATGCGTCGAAACCCAAGTTCTACGTACTGAATATGTTTCCCTATCCCTCTGGTGCTGGGCTTCATGTGGGGCATCCGCTGGGCTACATCGCCAGCGACATCTATGCTCGCTACAAGCGGCAGAAGGGTTTCAACGTGCTGAATCCTATGGGCTATGATGCCTATGGCTTGCCCGCTGAACAATATGCCATTCAAACGGGACAGCATCCGGCAGTGACCACGGAGAAGAACATTGCCCGCTATCGCGAACAGCTTGACAAGATTGGTTTCAGCTTCGACTGGGACCGCGAGATACGCACCTGCGACCCGCAGTACTACCACTGGACGCAATGGGCCTTTACCAAAATGTTCAATTCGTTCTATTGCAACAAATGCCAGGCAGCACAGCCCATCGAACACCTCACGGCCCACTTTGCCGAAAAGGGAACGGCCGAGCTGGATGTGGCTCAGAGCGAAGAACTCAGTTTCACGGCTGAGGAATGGAACAGCTACGACAGCGTGAAGCAACAGCAAGTGTTGATGAACTACCGCATCGCCTATCTGGGCGAAACGATGGTGAACTGGTGTCCAGCTCTCGGAACGGTGTTGGCCAACGATGAAGTGGTCGATGGCGTTAGCGAGCGCGGCGGCCACCCCGTGGTGCAGCAGAAGATGAAGCAATGGTGCTTGCGCGTGAGTGCATACGCTCAACGCCTGCTCGACGGTCTCGACACGCTCGACTGGAGCGATTCTATCAAAGAAACACAGCGCAACTGGATTGGCCGCAGCGAAGGCACGGAAATGCAGTTCCGCATCAAGGGGCAAGAAGAGCCCGTCACAATTTTTACTACGCGCGCCGATACTATCTTCGGTGTGACGTTCATGGTGTTAGCACCCGAGAGCGAACTCGTGGAGCGTCTCACTACGCCCGAGCAGCAAGCAGCTGTGAAGGAATATGTTGAGGCCACGAAGAAACGCACCGAGCGCGAGCGCATCGCCGACCGCCGTGTGACAGGTGTGTTCTCAGGTTCGTATGGCATCAATCCGTTCACTGGTGCAGAAGTGCCCGTGTGGATCAGCGACTATGTGCTGGCTGGTTACGGCACGGGAGCCATCATGGCAGTACCCGCGCACGACAGCCGCGACTATGCCTTTGCGCGCCACTTCAACCTGCCCATCATTCCGCTTATCGAAGGGGCTGATGTGAGCGAGGAAAGTTTCGACGCTAAGGAGGGAACTGTCACCAACAGTCCTGCCGCTGGCACTGAGAGCCTCGAAGGCTTCAGCCTGAACGGCCTGACGGTGAAAGAAGCCATCGCCGCTACCAAGGAGTTTGTCACCGCTCACAACCTGGGCCGTGTGAAAATCAACTATCGCCTGCGCGACGCCATCTTCAGTCGTCAGCGCTATTGGGGCGAGCCATTCCCCGTTTACTACAAGGACGGTATGCCGCAGATGATCCCAGAGGATTGTCTCCCCATCCTGCTTCCCGAAGTGACAAAGTTCCTCCCCACCGAAACCGGTGAACCTCCATTGGGCAACGCCACTCGTTGGGCGTGGGACGAAGAGAACCGCTGCATTGTTGAAAACGCTAAAATCGACAACAAAACCGTTTTCCCCATCGAACTCAGTACGATGCCCGGCTTTGCAGGCAGTTCGGCCTATTACCTCCGCTATATGGATCCCCGCAACGATAAAGCCCTTGTGGACGAGAAGGTGGATGCCTATTGGCGCAACGTGGACCTCTACGTGGGCGGTTCGGAACACGCCACCGGCCATTTGATCTACAGCCGATTCTGGAACAAATTCCTCCACGACAACGGCGTGAGCTGTGAGGAAGAACCCTACCGCAAACTCGTGAATCAGGGCATGATTCAGGGCCGCTCCAACTTCGTGTACCGCATCAAGGACACCAACACGTTTGTGAGCCTCGGACTCAAAGATAAGTATGAGACAACGCCCCTCCACGTGGATGTAAACATCGTTGAGAATGACATCCTCGACACCGAAGCCTTCCGCAAATGGCGCCCCGAATTTGAAACGGCCGAATTTGTGCTGGAGGACGGAAAATACGTATGCGGCTGGGCAGTAGAGAAAATGAGTAAGTCGATGTTCAACGTAGTGAACCCCGACGACATTATAGACCGCTACGGCGCGGACACCCTCCGCCTCTACGAGATGTTCCTCGGTCCGATCAGTCAGAGTAAGCCCTGGGACAGCAACGGCGTTGACGGCTCCGCTCGCTTCTTGCGCCGCTTCTGGAACCTCTTTGAAACCATCGAAGAGACAGAGCCTACGAAGGACAACCTCAAAAGCCTCCACAAGCTCATCAAGAAAGTGAGCGAAGACATTGAGGAATTCTCCTACAACACAAGTATTCCGGCCTTTATGGTAGCTACAACGGAGCTGGGACAGCAGAAGTGCCACAGTCGCAAGGTGTTAGAGCAGCTTGTAGCCCTTCTCGCATCCTTCGCCCCCTACATCTGCGAGGAACTCTGGCAGCGGCTCGGTCACACAGAGAGTGTGGTAAACGCTCCCTGGCCTGAGTTTGACGAGAGCTACCTCAAGGAGGACACCATCACAATGTCCGTCTCCTTTAACGGTAAGACGCGCTTCACCATCGACGTGGCAGCTGATGCTCCGAAGGAGGAAGTGGAGAAGATCGCCCTCGAAAACGAGAACACAGCTCGCTATCTCGATGGCAAGCAGATTGTGAAGATTATCGTAGTGCCCGGACGCATCGTTAATATCGTTATCAAATAAAAACATCTCAAAGCTCCTCCCCAGTGGGAGGGGCTCTTCCTTACTTCAAACAATGCTATGCTAGGTTTTAACAAACCCGTTGTCACGAAAGAGCAAGTGTTCTTGGAACTGAAAGACTACTTGTTTATCACTTTCGGCCTCGCGCTCTACGCTGTGGGCGTAAACTGCTTCATGTTGCCTTATCAAATCACGTCGGGCGGCGTTGCGGGTATCGGTTCGATCCTGTTCTATGGTTTCGGGCTTCCTATTGCCGTGACGTATTTCTCCGTCAATGTGTTCCTGCTCATACTCTCGGTGAAGATTATGGGCTGGCGGTTCAGCATCAAGACCATCTATGGAGTTCTCATGCTTACACTGTTCCTCCAGTTAGGGCACGACTTCATGATCAACTTTGGTATGACCCACCCTGGAGAGTTTGATATTATCTATAAGAATATGCCACAGATTGTTCGGAAGGACGCGTTTATGAGTACCGTTCTCGGAGCGTCCTGCGAAGGTATCGGTCTGGGCATCGTCTTTCTCTCCAACGGCTCTACAGGCGGCACGGACATCATTGCAGCTATTATCAACAAATACAAAGACGTCACGCTGGGGCAGGTGATTATGTTTGTCGACATCTTCATCATTTCCTCCAGTATACTCCTCAATACCGTCAATATATCGCAACTGCTCTACGGCTACTGCACGCTGATCGTTACGAATATATTGCTGGACTTCGTGGTGGATAGAGGTCGACAATCCGTGCAGTTCTTTATTTTCTCCAACAAATACGGCGATATTGCCGATGCCATCACCTCTACAGGGCGCGGCGTGACCGTACTCGATGGTGAAGGCTGGTACACCCACGCTTCGCGCAAGGTGCTAGTGGTGCTGGCCAAGAAGCGTGAAAGCGGACAAATCTTCCGTTTCATTCAGAACATCGACCCCGAAGCCTTCGTCAGTCAGTCGAAAGTTATCGGCGTCTTCGGTTACGGCTTCGATCGCATAAAAGCCAAACGCCAAGCCAAGGCTGCACCGAAACGCGAGAATCTACCAACGCCCGAAGAAGAACACCTCGTGGTGCCCGAATGGACAACGCTCAACGGCTACGAGCCTGGCAAGGAAAAATGAAACAAGTCACGATAGTTCCTCAGGGCGGACTGTGCAACCGGCTTCGCGTTGTGCTCTCCGCCCTGACGCTTTCTCGCCCCGATGTCAGCCTGCGAGTGGACTGGGCCTGCAATGCCGAATGCCGCGCCAACTTTGCCGACCTCTTCGCAACAGCTCCGCTCACGCCGCTCCTGATTGGCGAGCGGCGTTGGTGGAACGTGCCGCAGTCGCGCCGCAACCTGCACTTGCCCGCCTTGTTGCGCCGTGCCTGCTACGACCTCCAGCTCGTCAATTTCAATGGAGCCACCGATAGCCGTTTGCCGCGACTCATCGACACCTATAATAATATATATGTGTCCACGGGTTATGTTCTCCAGCCTTATGCTGCCCATTTTGCGCAACTTCTGCACCCCGTGCCAGCTTTGCAGCAGCGCATCGACGACCTCTGCCGTACGTTTGAGGATAGGGTAGTGGGCGTCCACATTCGCCGTACCGACAGCGTGCGCTCCATAGCCGAAAGCACCGATGCCGCTTTTCTTTCCGCCATGCAGCGAGAGGTGGACGCCGATGTCAACGTGCGCTTCTTCCTCGCCACTGATTCGCTCGCGCTCCGCGCCCATTTGGAAAAAGCCTTCCCTGGTCGCATCGTAGCGCAGCCCGTTCAGAGCGTTCGGCGCGACACGCTCGCTGGTATGCAAGATGCCGTGGTCGACCTCTTCTGCTTGTCGCGCACAAGGAAACTCTTAGGCAGCTATTGGTCGTCCTTTTCCGATATGGCCGCAGAACTTTCGGGCATCCCCCTCCAAATAGTAAAAACATCACACCCCTAAAGAAATAGAATATGAAACGCCTCGTTTTCGCCACTAACAACGTTCACAAACTCGAAGAAATACGCGCCATCTTGGGCAATCATATCGAACTGCTCAGTTTGGCTGACATCCATTGCGACACCGATATTCCCGAAACCGCTGACACCCTCGAAGGTAACGCGCTCATAAAGGCGCGCTACGTTTATAGCCACTACGGTCTCGACTGCTTTGCCGACGACACCGGCTTGGAGGTGACCGCCCTCGGGGGTCGCCCCGGAGTTCACACTGCCCGCTATGCCTACCCCGATCGCCACGATGCAGAGGCCAACACCGCCCTTCTGCTCGAAGAACTAAAAAATAAATCGGACCGCAGCGCAAGATTCCGCACCGTTATCGCGTTAATAGAGAAAGGGGAGGAGCACCTCTTCGAAGGCATCGTTGAGGGAACGATTGCTCCAGAGAAGCGCGGCACACAGGGCTTTGGCTACGACCCCGTCTTTTCTCCCGAGCAAACGGGCAAGACCTTTGCCGAGTTGGGCACTGAGGTGAAAAACCACATCAGCCACCGCGCCCGCGCCGTTGCGAAGCTCGTAGAGTTTCTCAACAAAGAGAAATAAAACGCCACCCCCTCCCCGTTCACCACAATCCTTTATCCGAATGCGCAAACTCTCAATCCTTCTGGCCACGCTGCTGCTTGTGTTCGTCACGGCTTCGGCCACGGCCACCGATGGTTGGACACTCTTTCCGGCCTATCATAACTGCATCTTCAATCAGCCTGCGGCCGACCGCATCTACGCCCTCTATGATGGCAATTTGCTCTCTTACAGTCCAGCGGACTCCGAGGTGCGCCAACTCACGAAGCTAACAGGGCTCAGCGATAAGTCCATAAGTCTGATGGGCTATTCCACCACGCAGCGTTGCCTCGTCTTGGTCTATGCTAACGCAAATATCGACCTGCTCTTCGACAATGGCCGCATCCTCAACATCCCGCAGCTCAAAACGAGCAACGATGGTACGGCACAGCTCAACGCCCTCAATGTGGCGGGCGACTGGGCGGCGTTGGCCACCAGTACGGGCGTTGTCGTCATCGACCTCAAGAAGAGGGAGGTGAAAGGTTCTTATGTTTTGGGGACCAACTGCCGTGCGGCGGCTATCTTCAATGGGGCAATCTTTGCCGCGCGGAATGGCGCACTGACTTATTGCCTGCTCTCCGACAATCCCTCCGATGCCACGCGTTGGCGGACGGCGCGCAGCGAAACGGCCCTCCAGCTAATGCCGTTTGCGGGCCGACTTTTCTATTCCTCTGCTGCAGGTCTCTATGCCCTCACGGGGTCGCCCGCTGCGGGGAACCTCGCAGTTAGTCAGCTTTCGGCATCTGTCTTCACCTCTTTTTATGCCGATGCTCAGAAGGCGGTCTTTGCCAACGCTTCGGAAGTGAATGTTTGCGAAGCCACTCGTCCCGACAACCTCTCGAGTTATGCTGCCAACGCGTCGTGGAAACAAGTCACTCGCGCCAATAATGGAACGTTTTGGGTGACTACTTCGGAGGGACAGCTCCAAGCTTACAAACTCAGCGGAAGTGCCTTTCAGGCAATGGAGACACCCATAGGTGGCTACGGTCCGAAGCGCGACCTCTGTTATTATATGTATTATGCTGGCCCGCGCCTGCTGGTGGCTGGCGGACGCCTCGACCCCTACGATCGGGTGCACTATCCTGCCACGTTGATGGCCTATGAAAACAATCGTTGGAGTTCCTTCCAAGAAACCGGCGTTGCGGCAAAAACGGGCGTGGTCTACCGCGATATAACGAGCGTCATTCAGGACCCCGCCGATGCGTCCCACCATTTCGCCACCAGCACCACAGGGCTTTACGAGTTCCGCAATCAGCAATTCCTTAAATACTATTCCAACGACAATGCAGCCCTTCAGTCGGCCGTGCCCGATGGGAATAAACGCTACATTCGTTTGGATGGCTTGAGCTATGATAAGCAGGGCAATCTCTGGATGGTCAATAATCAGGTGGACACCGTTTTGCGCGTGCTCTTGGCCGATGGTTCTTGGGCAAAAGTATATTCCCCCTCACTGCGCATGGCTCCCACGCTCGAGCGTACGCTGATTGATGCTAACAACAACCTGTGGGTGGCTTCACGCCGTACGGTGAGCAATCATGTGTCGGGACTTCTCTGCTTGAATTTCAATAGTACGCCCGCCAATCTTTCTGATGATGTCGAGCGCTATCGTTCGGCCGCTCTCAACGAAGACGGAACGCAGGTGGATCTCCAAAGTGTCTATGCCCTTGCGCAGGATCGCAGTGGCTGGCTTTGGGTGGGAACGGCAAACGGCGTCTTTGTTGTGGAAAAACCGGCAGATTGGTTCAAAGAGGACTTTACCATCACGCAGGTGAAAGTGCCGCGCAACGATGGTACTAATTATGCCGACTATTTGCTGGCCAATGTCGCTGTTTCGGCCATAGCGGTGGATGGCGCGAATCGTAAGTGGCTCGGAACCTACGGCAGTGGCTTGTATCTCGTAAGCCCCGACGGAACAAAAATCTTAGCGCATTTCACAGCAGCTAAAACGCCGCTACTCTCCGACAATATATACAGCTTGGCGGTCAATTCGGAGACGGGCGAAGTTATGATAGGCACCGATGCAGGCTTGTGTTCCTATCAAGGTAAAGCCACGCGACCATCCCAGAAGCTCGACGAGCAACAGGTGAAAGTATATCCCAACCCCGTCCATCCTGACTATCAAGGGAATATCACCATCACCGGACTGACAGAAAACGCTGAAGTGAAAGTGATGACCACAGGCGGGCAGGTAGTAGCCGGTGGCCGATCGATTGGTGGCTCTTTTGTGTGGGACGCCTGCAACCAAAACGGGCAGCGAGTGGCAACGGGAGTCTACTACATCCTTGTGGTCACCGCCGATGCAGGCAGTGGCATAGTGGCCAAAGTGACCATCATATAACATCTTTTGCGGAGTGCGCGTCGCCTCAAAGTTTGGGTGACGAGTACTCCGCAAGAGTTTTATCAACAAAGCTCAAAAAACTTCGCAAATAAGAGATAAAGTAAGATTTCTCCCGTGAAAAGTGTATTTTGGTATGTTTTTTAGTAGAAAATATACGAAAAATTTGTGCAACTCTTTAAGTTACTTTATATTTGCCCTGTATTTAACGGAATTTATAAGTATTATTTTTTAAAATACAATAGCAATGAACAAAAGTGAATTAGTTAAAGCTATCGCCGAAAACGCTCAGCTGAGCCAGGCAGATGCTAAGAAAGCGCTCGATGCTACTCTTGAAGCAATCGCAGGTGCAATGAAAGAAGGTGACAAAGTAGCTCTCGTTGGTTTCGGTACTTTCTCTGTTTCAGAGCGTGCTGCTCGCGAAGGTCGTAACCCGGCAACTGGCGAGAAGATGACAATCGCTGCTAAGAAGGTCGTTAAGTTCAAAGCAGGTGCAGAACTTGCATTCTAAATGAATAAAAAGGCTGGAGATTTCTCTTTCTCCAGCCTTTTTTGTGTCTTGATATAACTGTGCTGGACTATATTTGATATAGTCCTAAAAAGGGGGAAGCGTCCCACCAAAAGTATATAAATAAGATCCGTCTTTTTAGAGCGTTTTTATTTCTTTCTGCCATCGTCCGACAAGAGAATATTCCCAGTTGAGAATATCCCAAAAGAGAAGTTTTTACTATAAAATAAATATAAAACTCTCGCATTTTAGATTATTCGCTGTAACTTTGCAGCGGTATATATTAAAACATGAATCTTTTTAAGTGTTAGGATAACTAAACACAAAGACTATCTTGTATGAGAAAATTTTTACTTTTTGGATGGATGCTCCAAGTGTCCATGTGCTCTTTTGCGGCACAAAATCTGAAGAAAATAGGGGTCGATGAAGGCCCGAAAACTTCAGGCATTGTCATAAACGAGATCCAGGCCTCCAATGTGGATATGTTCGTGGATCCTTCGTTTAATTATGGAGGGTGGATTGAACTCTATAACCCTACGTCTTCACCCGTCGATTTGAGCCGTTGTTTCATCAGTGACGATGCAACGAACTTGAAGAAATGGGCCCTTGAAAAGTCTGTGGGGATGATTCCTGCAAAAGGATTTGCCACACTCTGGTTCGACCATCATAGTCAATATGCAGAGTCGCAAATTGGCTTTGAGTTGGAGAGTAAAGGGGCAACCCTGTATATCAGTGATGCCGATGGGACTATTATCACTCAGCAGAAATATCCCAAAGCTATGAGTCGCACTTCCTATGCACGAACAACCGATGGCGGGACCAAATGGGCTGTAACTGCTATGCCAACGCCGGGCCGCACGAATGCCACAAGTATCTTCGCCGAAAAACGTGTGAAGAAGCCCGAAGTGAGCGTGTCAAGTCAGCGAATTAATGGCCCGATTAGCTTTGATGTGAAGATTCCGCAAAACACTACGCTGCGCTACACCACGGACGGTTCAGCACCAACATGGACGCATGGTGAGACATCTACTGACGGACATTTCACCGTGAGCGATGCGGCTGTGTTCCGCTTTTGTCTCTTTCAGGAGGGTAAACTTCCCAGCCATGTGGTGACACGTTCTTTCTTTAAGGACAATAAGCAAAACTTGCTTCCCATCCTTTCCGTAGTGTCAGCTCCCGAAAATCTCTATGGCGATTCGCTCGGCGTTTTCGTGACAGGTGTTAATGGCAAACCCGGTAATGGCTCTGTAGAACCGCGCAACTGGAACATGGATTGGGACAGACCTGTGAGCATGGAGCTCATCTCTCGTGATAACAAATCGCTCTTCAGGCAAGAAACAAATCTTTCTATCTGTGGAGGATGGAGTAGGAGTAATGTGCCTCATTCCTTTAAGCTGAAAGCCAACAATATCTATGATGGTGAGAACACGCTTGATTATCCGTTCTTTTCTGCCAAACCTTTCATCCGCAACAAAACCTTGCAGATGCGTTCGGGCGGTAATGATAGTTTCGGCCGTTTTAAGGATCCTGCACTGCAAACTATTGTCCTCTCTTCAGGACTATACATTGATGGACAGTCCTACGAACCCGTTCTGACCTACGTCAATGGGAAATACAACGGTGTGATGAATATTCGTGAACCGAATAATAAGCATTATTCTTTCGCTAACTATGGTTTGTCTTCTGACGAACAAGACCAATTCGAGATGGATGGCTCGCTGGGCTATCAACAGATGGCTGGAACGGACGACAGCTTCAAACTTTGGCGACAGCTGGCCGAGCGTTGCACAGAAGACAGTGTGTACGAGCGTATCACTAAAATGGTCGATATCGATGAGTATTGCAACTATTGGGCTTCGCTGCTCTATCTCGAACCGCTCGACTGGGGACATAATAATATCAAAGGATTCAGAGGCAAAGCTGAGGGAAGCAAATGGCACCACGTCATGTTTGACCTCGATAGTGCTTTTGACGGTGATATGAACAAGATGCTTAATACCGTAGAAAGGTACTACACCGCAGTGGAACGCCCTGGAAGCGTTGTCGTAAGGGAACTCGCTCCAACCATCATATTCCGCAATATGCTTAAGAATGCTACTTTCCGTAAGCATTTTATAGATGCGTTCTGTATCATCTCAGGTAGTGTCTTCGAACCTAGTCGCTGTACGCACATTGTGGACAGTCTGCTCAACAATGTCAAAGAAGCTATGTTTGCAGAGGGAATCTCTCCTCTGGGCTCTGCTGGAACCATCAAAAACAAACTAACGGCAGAACGTCAGGCGGCTATGATTGCCAAACTGAAAGCTCATCCTTTGATGGAACTCAATGGCGTCGAAGCTGAACAACTGAATCTTTCTACCAATCTGCCGGAGGCTCGACTGCTGATCAATGACCAACCCGTGCCAACCAATAGCTTCAGAGGTGCACTCTTTTCGCCGATTCAGATCAAAGCCGTAGCACCTGCGGGCTATCGCTTCACGGGATGGAAGAATGTACAGCCCAATTCCTCCAACCTAATTCAAAAAGAAAGTAACTGGGACTTCTACGATAAAGGCTCACTGGACGATCAAAACTGGAAAGCACCCAACTATAATAGTGCTTCATGGAAGCAAGGACGCGCGCCGTTGGGCTTCTCCAAAACTGGGGTGGGCTTCAATACGCAAATTAGCTATGGTGCGGATGCTGCCAACAAAATCCCTACTTACTATTTCAGAAAGACCATCACACTCCCTGCGCGACCAATGCCGACCGATGTCTTTAACTTCAACTTCAACGTGGATGACGGGTGCGTAATCTATCTCAATGGAGTAGAAGTGGGACGACACAACATGAACCCCGGAACGCCTACATACACCGACTTCGCTTCTACCTTCGCTGACGAGTACGATAGGGCTACGATAACCATTAGTCCAGAACTCTTCAAAGCTGGGAAAAATGTAATTGCTGTTGAAGTACACAACGTCTCAGCTCCTTCTTCCGATATTTATTGGGACGCATCACTCGAACTAAAATCTTCGGCAACGGACAATGATTATGTGAGTACGAATCCCGTATATGAGCTGCCGGCAGAGGGGAGCTATGAACTGGTGGCAAGTTTCGAACCTCTCAACGCTGAAGATTTGGCATACACTGAAAATCGTCCAGTGAAAGTGAATGAAATCAGTGCTTCAAACAGTGTCTTTGTCAATGAGTATGGGAAAAAAGACGATTGGATAGAATTGTACAACACCACAGATGAACCTCTCAATGTAGAAGGTATGTATCTCACCAACGACTTCCGCAACCCCGAGCTCTTCCGCATCTCTGGCGGAGATAGTATCAACACTGTCATCCCGCCTCATGGCCATCTCGTGGTATGGGCTTCTAAGCGCATTCAGAAAAAACAGTTGCATGCCAACTTCAAACTGGCGGCTGAAAAAGGCTATGTGATGCTAACTTCTGCGGATCGTACCTGGAGCGATACGCTCACCTATAAACTACACAATGGAGATCAATCTATCGGACTTTATCCTGATGGAGGCACTCAGGCCTATCTGATGGATAAACCAACCATTGGTGCAGCAAATATTTACACTATGTATGCTGAACCTTATGCCGATGATAAGAATAGTTTGGTAACTTCCCTTCCTTCTCTCATCTCTCGTATGGGAGGCTTAAGCATTGCCTTCGACGGACAGGCCTTGACCCTCAAGAGTGAATACGATACCCATTGCCGCCTGGAGATATTCAATGCCTCTGGACAAAAGATTTCCTCGAAGACCGTCCAACTCCCCGAAGGCTTCTCACAAGAATCTGTGAACAACCTACCAGTTGGTATCTATGTGGCTCGCCTGAGTGACAACGACGGCAACTACTGCTCCGTGAAATTCATTCGAAAATAACACATATCCCATTCTTAACCTAAAGCGCTGAAGTCCTCCAACTTCAGCGCTTTTTCTATGCGCTAACTCCAATTAGTTAGCACACCCACCAAGAGCCGTATCTAAAAAAATATGCATTCTTACCTTTTCCGCTACTCCTTATAATATAGCTTCACCACAATAAGCCTGTGAGCTGACGCAATAAGGCTATCAGCTGACATCCTTATTGTATTTTCAAACGCAATAAGGAAGCC